>DASQIW010000107.1:0-2921 GCA_035631375.1 Streptosporangiaceae bacterium | reverse complement strand
ATCCCCCGCCGACGACTTGCCGAAGCCGTAAGCGAGCGCGACGTCGGCGTCGCCCGTGAGCACCTTGACCCACGCCTCATACAGTGCCCAGGCGCCATCCATCTCGACGTGCGATTCCATGACGGGCGGGAACGCGCCGATTGCGTCGACGGCCGACACGAACGAGAACGCCCGGCCAGCCAGGTAATCCGACGAGCCCGAGCACCAGAAGCCGATGTCGTCCTTCGTGAGCCCGGCCTCGCCGAGCGCCTCAGCGAAGACCGGCACCAGCATCTCCACGCCGTTCGTGGTGCCGTCGGTACGGCGCACGTTCGGCGCCTCGGCGAATGCGACTACAGCGACGTCACGCATGAAGCGGCCGGTCCCTCACAGGTGGTGGGCGTAGGACTCGTACGGCGCGTCGGGCTCGCCCGATGGCTCGAAGTGACTGATGTTCTCCGCCGTAGTCCCCCACTCCTCCCGTGGCCGCCACACCGCCCGGACCCGCATGCCCATCCGGACGTCCTCGGCGTCGCAGCCGAGGATCAGGTGCTGGAACGGAATGTCGGCGCCGTCCAGCAGGACCGACGCGGCCACGTAGGGCACGGGCACCCGCTGGCCCTGGAACGGCACGTTCACCACGCAAAACGTCGTCACGGTGCCGGTGTCCGCCAGCTCGACGTCGGTCGCCGTCGGTACGCCGCAGGTCGGGCACGCGCCGCGCGGCGGCACGTAGACCTTCCCGCAGGAGGGGCAGCGCTGTCCGATGACCTTCCCTTCGGCGAGCGCGCGCAGATAACGGCTCTCCTCCGCCGACGCGCTGTGCTGGTAGTGCAAGCGGACCGGGGTAATGAGCGTGCCCGTTTCCTCACCTGGGAGGGGAACGGGCTCGCTGGCGGCCGGTGCCGCAATCGAGGTCGCGGCGTCGCCGGCGGGCTCGAAGCACTCGATGTCGGTGATGCGGCCGGCCGGCTCGGCAGCCCAGCGCGGGGTAACCCGCATGCCGGTCCGCATCAGGCTCGCGTCTCCTGGGTCAACCGCGTGCAACAGCGCGGTGTCGGCGCCGGCGAGCTGGATGAGCGCCCAGGCGAAGGGACGGTCCAGCGGCTGGCCCTCACCCGGCGCCGGCTGCCAGGACCAGGTCAGCACTACGCCGGTCGGGCCGACCTCAACCAGCTCCTGCGGCGGCGCGAAGGTGACCGGGTCGTACTCCGCCGGTGGCACGCGCACACGGCCGTCGGCGCTTCGCGAGCCCAGCATGCGGCGCTGCGACAGGCCTTGCATGAACCGGCCGAGCACCGGACCGAGCGACCGCGTGTACTCGAAGCTGATCTCCAGCGGCGCGCTGAGGGGTGCTGAGGCAGGCCCCTCGCGGAGCGAATCGGTAGGCACGGGCACGGATGAAAGTGAAACACGTTCTAGCTGACCGCGCCAGGCAGGGGCCGATTCCCGGCCAACAGTTGGCCGCCGCTGTCAGGGCAAGTGCTTCCAGCGCCCCTCGGAGATGACCTCGACGGTGCCGTCGGCCACCTTGATCGCCGTCTGGTCGTCGATGACGTAGGCCGGGCCGCCGATCTCGGTGGCCCAGCGCTCGGCATCGGCCATGGTGTTCTGCGGGAAGACGTCTAGGTGCGGGAAGATCGAGAAGTCGACGACGCCGAGGGTGCGGTCGTCCGCCGCGGACGGCCACTCCACGAAGTAGGAGCCGATCCGGGGCGTCATCACCATGCTCCCGGCGCTCACCCCCACCCAGACCGTGTCGGGCAGGGACGGCAGGAGGTCGGCCAGCCCGGACTCTTGCATCCAGTGGCACAGGTACGTCGCATCGCCGCCGTCGACTAGCAGGACATCGGTCTCTCGGACCCAGGGCACCCAGCGCTCCGCGCCGATCGTGGGCAGTGCGGTCAGCTCGAGGACACCGAGCGACGCCCAGCCCAGACCGGACAGGTGCCGGAAATCGGGCTCGGCGGCAACGAGACCCCGCACCGATGTCGGACCGCACATCGGGTGACCCCATTGTGCTGTCGGGATGCAGAGGGCGTGGCACTCGGTGATCGGTTTGCCGAGCAGGTCGACCAGCCCAGTGCCGATGCTCGGGTTCGTGACGCCGCCGGACGTGAGAAGAAGCTTCAACATGCCTCCGATTCGAGTGCCATGGACTGATGTAGCGTACAGACCGCCACCACCGCAGGACTAATGGCTGCTGCTGAATGGGGGCAAAACTATCGCGCCAGGTCGCTCGCTCCAGAGATCAGCTCGAACTGCTGACCGCACTCGCCTGCAGCTCGGCGGCACCGCGCGCCGGCCCGTCATCGCCGCGATCCACGCGCTGCGCGGTCGGCCCGCCGACGCGGCCGCGCCTAGTACAGCAGATGGTGGCTGATCAGTTCCGCAAGGACCAGGCCGACGACCGCGGCGAGAAGCAGCCAGACCGCGATAACGCCGATGCGTGACACTACGACCAGGTGGAACCGGACCAACCGGTCCGCGGCCCTGGCCTCGGCGCGTGCGGCGGCCTCGCGCTCTTCCCTGGTCAGTTCCGGCGGGCCCGGCGGGACGGGGAGCAGATATCCGCCGCGTCGCCCGACCTTGCCGACTCTCCGCCATCTGGGGGCGTCAGCCGGTTCCGGGCGGTACGACGAGGCTTGGGGCTTGCCTGCCTCCCCCATCGCTACCTCCCGGGCAGAGAGCGCCTGATCGCTCCATTATGCGCCGGAACAGGGGACGGCGGTCCGGCGCACTAACGAGGGTCGTCGTCCTCGAAATCCTCGTCATCTTCCCCGAGGTATCGAAAGCCGGGTGCTAGCGAGCGCACCGCTTGTGACCGGGTCACTGCGGCGGTGAAAACGAGCGCGGTCGCCATGATTGCCAGCCCCGCCCCCACCAGGATGAACCAGGTACCAACCGGATGGCTGCCAGCAGCACCTGCGAGGCCGACCACT
>DASQIW010000106.1:0-21989 GCA_035631375.1 Streptosporangiaceae bacterium | reverse complement strand
CCCTCCTTGGCCTCGACGGCCTGGTGCATGCCCTCGCTCCAGCGCCGGCCGTGCAGGATGCGGCCGGTGAACTCGTCCACGATCAGGACCTCGCCGTTCATGACGACGTAGTCCTTGTCCTTGGTGTACAACTCCTTCGCCTTGATCGCATTGTTGAGGAAGCTGATCAGGGGCGTGTTGATGCTCTCGTAGAGGTTGTCGATGCCGAGCTCGTCCTCGACCTTCTTGACTCCGGCCTCGGTGATGCCGACGGTGCGCTTCTTCTCGTCGACCTCGTAGTCGCCCTCGCCATCCTCACCACGGCGCAGCCGCGGCGCGATCCCTGCGAAGGTCTGATACCAGATGCTGTTCTGGTCGACCGGGCCGCTGATGATCAGCGGGGTCCGCGCCTCATCGATCAGGATCGAGTCCACCTCGTCGACGATGGCGAAGTAGTGACCGCGCTGGACGCACTCCTCCAGGCCCCAGGCCATGTTGTCGCGCAGGTAGTCGAAGCCAAACTCGTTGTTCGTCCCGTAGGTGATGTCCGCGGCGTAGGCTTTGCGGCGCTCCTCTGGGTCCATGTTGGCGAGGATGACGCCAACCTCCAGGCCAAGGAACCGATGGATCCGGCCCATCCACTCCGAGTCGCGCTTGGCCAGGTAGTCGTTGACGGTGACAACATGCACGCCGCGGCCGGCCAGCGCGTTCAGGTAGGCCGGCAGCACGGCGGTCAGGGTCTTGCCTTCACCGGTCTTCATCTCAGCGATGTTGCCGAGGTGCAGGGCGCCGCCGCCCATCAGCTGCACGTCGAAGTGTCGCTGGCCCAGCACGCGGCTCGCCGCCTCGCGAGCAGTCGCGAACGCCTCGGGCAGCAGGTCGTCCAGGGTCTCGCCGTCGGCATGCCGCTGCCTGAGCTCGTCGGTCATCGCCCGCAGCTCGGCGTCGGACAGCGCCTTGAAGTCTTCCTCGATCGAGTTGATCTGGCTGGCCAGGGTCTTGAGCTTGCGCAGCGTCTTGCCCTCGCCAGCGCGAAGGATGTTGTCGATAATTGCTGGCACTTGTCGTCGCGCTCCCTGCGGGTCTTGAGCTAGGTGTGGCGGGCTGCTTCTGCCAGCCGCGGATATCCGCGCCAGCAGCGATAGCATGCCGCTCCCGGTTAGGCAACGGCAGGACGGCAGGCCGCGTTCCTGCTAACGCCATGGTAGGCGAGATCCGGGACGAAACCGAGCCTGCGGGCCGGACTTGCCCCGACTCGGGGCGTGCGCGGCGGCGCTGGCCGGCGGGCCCCGCCCACCGATGGTCATCTTCGGGGCCGGGTGTGCGCGCTGCGCGGCGCTTGACCACAATGATAGAGATAACGACAGGCGGTAGGAGAGGAGCGGCGCGCATGGCGAAGCACGTGGGGTCGGCCACGGCCAGCTCGGCCAGCTCAGCCAGCGGGTCGGTGGCAGGCCCTGGGTCAGGCGCGACGAGCACCGGGACACCAACTGCGGGCGGCGAGCAGGTCGTCCCGTTCGTGTCGCAGGTGCCGGGGACGCCGGTCTCCTTCCCCACCTTCCACGGCCGCGCGGTCTCGTGGGTCGCAGTGTCCCTGATCATGGTCGCCTTCCTCGTTGGCGGCCTGGCACTGGCCTTGGGGCCCATCTGGTGGCTGTTCTGGGCCTCCCTCGGACTCGCCGTGGTCGGCCTGCTCATGTCCGCGGGAATCGGCATCTTCGACGACTGGTACTAAACCGGCCCAGCCTGGCCTGGCCGGGCCGGCGCTCACCAGCCCGCCCAATCTGAGCACTGCAGGTCCGCACGGACGCCATGCGAGTCAGTTGATCTTCATGGGAGTGAGTTGACTGCTGCTCAGGCGACAGTAGACCCGCACCCATCGCCGCGTCGTCGGTGACGAATATCCGCTAAATACCTTTTATTCATGATTGCGTTCTACTGCCATTCGGACCGGCCGAGCCTGGAGGCACTAACCACCGCCGTCACTGCCGGTGGAATGTCAGTACGTGCCGGTAGCCTGCTCGCGTGGCTGCCGTTCCCCTCCCTGCGCCGCAGCTGACGCTGTCACAGGACGAGGCGCGGCACGTCACCCTGAGCGCCCAGGGCTTCATCGGCACGCAAGCCCGCCGCGGGGGCGTCCCGGCGATGCTGAGGCGCGTGGGCGCAGTCCAGCTGGACACCATCAGCGTGCTGGCTCGGTCACACGAGCTGGTGGCCTATGCCAGGCTCGGGGCCGTTCCGCGCGAGCAGATCGAGGGGGCGTACTGGCACCCGCGCCGCCCGGCTGCCTTCGAGTACTGGTCGCACGCGGCATGCGTGCTGCCGATTGAGGAATGGCCATACTACGAATTTCGCCGCCGGGCGTTCGCGGCTCGCGGTCGCCGTTGGCATCAAAGTCATCCCGAAGTCTGCCGGCAGGTGCTCGACCGGATCCGGGCAGAAGGACCGCTGACCGCGACCGAGCTCGGTGGCGCGCGGAAGGGCGGGCCATGGTGGGACTGGTCCGACACCAAGATCGCGGTCGAGTGGCTGCTGGATACCGGTGCTGTGGTCTGTGCCCGGCGCACCGGCTGGCGGCGGGTTTACGACCTGCCCGAGCGAGTCGTGCCTGCCGAGCTGCTCGGCCGGGAACTGACGGACGACGAGTGCCTGACCAGGCTGACCGAGGTGGCTGGCCGGGCGCTCGGCGTCGTGGCACAAGCCGATCTGCCCGACTACCAGCGGATCATCTACAACGGCGCCGACCTGCGCCGCGACGGACAGTCGCCGAGCTCCGCGAGATCGGCGGAGGCCGCCGGACTCGTGCCGGTCCAGATTGCCGCGGGCGCGCGGGGTCCGGCCGTCCCGGCGTGGGCCGACCCAGCCGCGCTCGGCGAGGAGCTGACCGGACGCGGACGACACCGCACCACACTCCTGTCGCCGTTCGACTCGCTGATCTGGCACCGCCGGCGGACGCGGCGGCTGTTCGGGTTCGAGCACAGCCTCGAGGCCTACGTGCCGGCGGACAGGCGCGTCCACGGCTACTTCACGATGCCGCTGCTGGCCGGCGGCCAGCTCGTCGGGCGGGTCGACCCGGCGCGCAGCGGCACCGCGCTCATTGCCCGCAAGGTCAGTCTCGACTCCCCTGCCGCGGCTGAGCCGATGGCGCGGGCGCTGGTCGAGGCAGCGTCCTGGGTTGGCTGCGACACCGTCAAGCTGGCGCAGGTCGAGCCGGCGCAGCTGGAGCCGAGGCTGCGGTCAGCGCTGTCCGCCCGCGGCGCCTGAACGCAGCCCCCCAGGTGGCTATCTGCGGTCACTCGCCGTCATGAGAGCGGGATCGCACTGGCTAGCTATCGGCAGTGCGGAGCCTCACTCTTCGCCGGAGAATCGCTCCCAGGCCGACTGCCGGGTCATGCCGAGCGCCTCGCCGATTCGCGTCCACGTGATCCCGCGCTCGCGAGCCTGCCGCACCCAGGCCGCCAGGTGCCGCTCCACCTGGTCGGCCGCCGCCGCGATCTTAGGGAGGTGGGCCAGCAGTTCGTCGTCGGACAGCCGCTGCTGCCAGCTGGCCACCGCATCGTCGCCCGGCTTCGGGTCTCCCTCCTGCGCCAGGATGTCGTTGCAGAGGCCGACGCACTCGTTGCAGATGAAGACGCCCGGCCCGCCGATCATCTTCTTCACCGACCCCGGCGACTTCCGGCAGAACGAGCAGGCCACGGTCTCCCGCAGATCCGCTGCGGTCACGATCGCCTCCCAGAGACGCTCATCCTGTCAGGATCAGCCTGACAGTTCATGTCAGGCTTTACCTTACGTCGTCAGGAGCCGCCTGACAACTGTCCGCGAAGAGCGAAGAGCGAAGAGCAGCAAGAACGGTGCGCTGGCGCCTGAGCCGATCTCGATCAGCTTCAGCCGAACTCGATCAGCTTCTCCCGGACGGCCACCATCACTGCCTCCATCCGCGAGTGGATCTGCAGCTTCTCCAGGATGTTCCTGACGTGGTTCTTGACGGTGTTCTCGGAGATGAACAGCTCCTTGGCGATATCCCGGTTGTTCATGCCGCGCGCGACGAGGCGGAGCACCTCGATCTCGCGCTCAGTCAGGCGCGGCGCCGGCACCTGTTGCGGCGGCTCTTCCTCATCCCGCCGGGCCAAGGCGGCGAACTCGGTCAGCAGCTTGGCGGCCATCGACGGGTTGATAAGGGACTGGCCGCCGTGCACGGCGCGAACCGCTCCGGCCACCTCGTCCAGGGGAATGTCCTTGAGCAGGTAGCCGCTTGCCCCGGCGCGAATGGCGTCGAACAGGTCCTCTTCCTCGTCGCTGATCGTGAGCATCACGATCTTTGCGCTCGGAGCGACATCCTTCAGCGCCCGGCACGCCTCGATCCCGCTGCTTCGCGGCATCCGGATGTCCATGAGCACGACGTCGGGAAGTGACTCGCCCGCGACGCGGACCGCTTCTTCACCGTCGCCTGCCTCGCCGACGAGCTCGATGCCTGGTTCGGACTCGAGCACCATCTCCAGGCCCCGCCGGAACAATGCGTGATCGTCGACAATGAGCGTCCGAATCGGCTCGGCTGCAGCTGCGTCCGCCGCTGCATGCTCGCCGGCGGCGACGTTTCCCGATTCCTGCGGACTGAGGCCGGCACTGCGGCCCATGATCCTTCCTTCCCGACCGACCGGGGCCGACGGCCCTTGCCCGCGACCCGCGCCCGAAGCCGGTCCTCCCCGACCGTGACTCCGCGATGCCTGTCCCTGAACTCTCCCTGAGTCCCGGCGGGGATTGCAAGTCCGCCGGTGAGCTGCCCGCGCATGCGACACTACCGCCGAAACAGCGGCCGGAATCACCGGGCCAGCCGGGTGGACGGCGTCAAGGTGCTGTGGCTGTTCGCCCTATTCGCCGGCGGCCCGCGCCCGCCGACCTCGCCTTGCCTGCATGTTGCGGAGATCGGCCTCGCCTGCCTCTGGCTGCCCGGAGCCGAGCTGGCCGTTCGCCGCCTGCTGCGCGCCTTGGCCAGAGCCAGCACCGGCCACGCGTGACTGATCGCCAAGCGCGGTCTGAGTCCAGCCAGCGCCCGGCGCGTGCTCTTCCATCAGCCTGATGACGCCGTACTGATAGCCGCGCCGACGGTAAACCACGCTGGGCATGCCACTTCCGGCATCGGTGAACAGGAAGAAGTCGTGACCCACGAGCTCCATCTCGAAGAGTGCCTGGTCAATGCCCATCGGCACGGCGGCATGGAACTTCTCTCGCACCACCAGGGGTCCGTCGCCCTGCATGTCGATCTCGACTTCCCTGGTCTCGTCGTCGCTCGGCTCAGCTGCAGCATCAGCGGCGTCGGCGGCATCCGCAGCAGCAGCCATGGCGTTGATGGCTTGCGCGCCGTTGCTGGCCAGGAGCCCGCCGCCGCCCCCGACCCTGATGGCGGGCAGCTCGGCGTCGGACGCCAGGTCGGCCTCGGGCAAGTCAGTGAGCCGGACGGCCGCGTGCGCTCCGTGCCGGTCTTTCCGCCGGTCGCAGACGCGCCGCAGGCGTGACTCCAGCTTGTCGAATGCCAGGTCGAACGCGGCGAACCGGTCGTCCGCCGCCGCCTCGGCCCGGATCGCGGGCCCCCGTGATGTGACGGTGAGCTCGACGCGCTCCCGGCGGTCAGCCTGTCTTGGGTTGCGCTCGGCCGTGATCTGGACGTCGATCCTGATGGCTTTGCCGTCGAGCTTCTCGATCTTGGCGAGCTTTGCGGACGCGTGCGTCCGGAACCGCTCTCGCACGTCGGTGTGCCGGGCCTTGAAGATGATGTCCACAGAGGAACAACTCCCTTCTTGTCCGGTCCGAATAGCACCCGCCCGGCCGACCTGGTCTTCTACCCCACATCCGCCTGCTGAGGGGCTCGCGGCCTTGCGCCACTACTACCCTTCTCCCGGCCCGGTGGACACCTGATCCCCCGGCGGGGCAGGACTTACTTCTAAGCCGCACCGTGATCGGTCGACGACGAGTCGCCTTACGTGGGCCGCTTCGCCTGCGGCTGGCATCGGCTAGCCAGGCCGATGGCCTGGCGCAACCACGGACCCGGGCGGGTGCCATGACACGACGTTAGCCGCACGTTCGCCGAATGTCAGGAGGGGATCCCGCGGTGGCGCCTGTGACCCTGGCAACAACCGTGAAAGAAGGGGAACGTGGCCGTCGGAGGCCCGTCCCGGCTCGGCCCGGCCGGCCTCGCTGCCACGGTCCGCGCTAGCCTGGGTAGACCGGGTCCGCCCCGTTTGTCACGATTGACCAGTCGCCTGTTGACGACACCGCCTTGGCTTGCACCTGGCCCTGGCTGGTGCCGACGACAAGCTCCGTGCCGTCAGTCGCCAGCGTCTTCGTCTGGACGCCGGACGGGGCTGTGCTGATGAGCTGCGGCGCTGGCTGCTGTCCCGCGCCGCCGGTCAGCGGGACCTCGTAGATCCCCCCGGTGGCCAGCACGGCCAGGTGGTAGGCGTCATACCAGCTGATCGCCTGCGGATCCGTCAGGCCTGTGGTGCCGACGGTAACGGACTCACCGAAGCTCGCGCTGCCGCCCTGGACGTGCGCCGCAGCCAGGAGCAGCCGGTTCCCGGCCGACGTGCTGACCAGCAGCGCGACGCGGACCGCGTCCGGCGCCATCTGCATCGCGAGGATACGGTCGCCCGGTTGCGTGGCCGCAGACATGGCCGACAGGTCGACTGCGATTGGCAAACTTTCTGTTCCGGGGGGAAGCACCCAGACCCCGCTGCCCGCCGCCGCCCACAGGTTCCCATTGGCGTCGTAGCTGAGCGAGCTGCACTGGCCACCGGATGTGCTCAGCCGGTAGGTCTTGTAGGCTCCCTGCCCGGTTGGCTGTTCCTCGACAGCGCAGCCGTCTGCATTCCGGACCGCGACCGCCAGCTGCCCCAGGTGATCCGGGCTGGGGGAGGCTGCGACGGCGGTCACGGCCGCCGAGCCGATCTGGTGCTGGTCCAGCTTTTGCTGAAGCTTGGCTCCGTGCACGGGCTCGGTCAGCTGGCCGACGCTGCTCGTCCCGGTGATCAGGTCAACCGGGCCGCTCGGCACCGTCGGGACGAGATCGGGGGCGCCGGTGGAGTATTCCAGCCTGTTGTTAATGGACAGCTGCACGTGAGTTGCTAGCGGCGGAGCGTATGTCCCGTCGCCGAGAGTCGCCGCCAGCTGGTCCGCCATCAGCATCCATTGCTGGGACGCCCGCGCGGCAGCCCCGCCGAGGTCAACCTGCGCCGTCTTGCCGGTGATGGTGACTTTCTTGAGCAGCCGGGTGCCTGCTGGAAACTCCGAGATTGTCGCGCCAGTAAGCCAGCCGCCCTGCCCCTTGAGCAGGCCGTTGACCAGCCCGGTGGCGAGGTCAGTATTCAGGGCGCTATTCGAGCTCTGCAGCGGCGCATACACGGGGCCGGGCACCAGCACGCTCGGGGTCTGCGAGCCCGGCGCGGGCGCGAAGAAGAAGAGGTTCCGCGGCTGGTAGACCTCCTGGAATTCCGACTCGGTCAGCATCAGAGTCTTCAGAGACTGCTGCGGCAGCTGCTCGATCAGCCAGACGCCGTTCGGGTTCTTCTCCAGCAAGAATTCGGCGCTCACCGGGCCGGGAGCGTATTGATACTGGCCGGACTGGCTCAGCGTGGCCACTTGGGGCCCGGTGAGGTGGACCCACTTCTGTTGCACCGGCGGGCCGCCGCCCAGGCTCTGCTTGGGGTTATAGGAAAGCGGCGTGGCAGCGGGGATGTCGCCGATGACGGTAACCCCACGTCCCGGATGCCAGGTCCGGCGCAGTTCCGGCATGAGGTACTGCCGCGCCGCGGCCGGATCGAAGGCATAGCTAGCGCTGGCATGCAGGAAACCGAGGACGACGTTTTGCGGCAGCCACTTATTTGTCGGCCCGGGCGGCGGCAGCGGCTGGACATAGGCCTGCACCTGGTCGTTCCCGGCGGGAGCCGGGCGCGGCGGGCCGCCTGACGGGGCCGTGGCACATCCGGCCAGCGCCGCAGCCACAGCAGCCAGCGCCACCGTCACCGACAGCCGGAGACCTGTGCGCACGAGGCTAGCCATGGGTGGCCACCTCGGTCCGCGGCGGCTGCGTGTCGTCCTTGCCCGCAGCGCCCGCATCATCAGCTGGCGTGGCTGCGCCATCGGAACTCGAACTGGCGACCTCGGCTGCCTCCGCTGCTAGATTGCCTGCGTCGGCGCTCGGCCTGCCACCGTCGCCGGCGGACCTGACAGTTGCCGCGGGATCCGCCACGATCGCCGCCGCCAGGTCGGCCAGGCCGGGCGGCGCGGCCGCGTCGAGGCCAGCCGCATACGGGTTCAGCGGCAGCGGCGAGCCGTGCAGGTCGACACCGACAACGCGCGGCAGCGTCAGCCGGAACACCGAGCCCTTGCCGGGCTCGCCCCACGCCTCCAGCCAGCCACCGTGCAGCCGCGCGTCCTCGAGCGCGATCGCCAGCCCGAGGCCGGTACCCCCGGACGTCCGGGCCCGCGCCGGGTCAGCGCGCCAGAACCGGTCGAACACCAGCTGCTCCTCGCCAGCGGCCAGGCCGACGCCGAAGTCGCGGACAGACACCGCCAAGGCCGCGGAGTCCGAGGCGATCGTCACGACGGTGTCCTTGTCCTCACCGTGCTCGACCGCATTGAGCAGCAGGTTACGGAGGATGCGCTCAACCCGGCGGCGGTCCACCTCTGCGATACACGGCTCGGCGGGCAGCCGGAACTCGATCTTCGTGCCCCGGCGCTCGGCGAGCTGCTGGGCCACGTCGGCGGACTGGCGCACGATCGCCGCAACGTCGACGGGCTCGGCGTCGAGCGTCGCCGCGTTGGCGTCGTACCGGCTGATCTCCAGCAGGTCGGTGAGTAGCGACTCGAACCGCTCGAGCTGGCTTTGCAGCAGCTCGGCGGACCGCGCGGCCGCCGGGTCCAGTTCGGCCTTCGCTCCGAACAGCACGTCGGACGCGATCCTGATCGTGGTCAGCGGCGTCCGCAGCTCGTGCGACACGTCAGACACGAACTGCCGCTGGACCTGCGACAGGTCCTCTAGCTCCGCCAGCTTCTCCTGCAAGCTCTCGGCCATCTCGTTGAACGAGGTGGCGAGGGCGGCGAGCTCGTCATTGCCCCGCACCACCATCCGCTCGTTGAGCGCCCCGGTGGATAGCCGTCGGGCGCCCTGGGCAGCAAGCCGGACTGGGATCACCACCCACCGGGTCACCAGCCAGGCGATCGCGACGAGCAGGAACACGACCGCGATGCCGACGAGCAGGAGGGTCCGCTGCATGCTGGCGATGCTGTGCTGCTCGGCGGTCAGCGGGAAGAAGTAGTAGAGCTGGTAGGTGTAGTCGTAGCCGAATGACGCACCGATGAGCAATCCGGGTACGGGCGTCCTGCCGCTCGACGCGACCGGCAGGCTGGGCCAGTACTGCTGCGGACCGTGATGCGCGAGATTCTCCTGCTGCACCTTCCTGACCAGGACCTGCGGCAGGGCGGGCCGATACCCGTAAAAGCCGACGGACTGTCCCCCGCTGTAGACCGGCGGGCCCTGATTGGCGAGCGGCAGGGTTACCTCCAGCGCGTACGGGGTGCCGCCAGCTGAGCGAAGCTGACCCGCGAGGGCGTTCATCGCGTTCGCGGTCGAGCTGTCCGGCTGGTGATTGAACGCGGGCTCGCTACTCGCGGTCGCCACCCCGTTGTCGACGATGTTCACCGACGACTGCACCTTGTCGTTGTACAGCTCGGTCACCAGGTGCTGCATGAGCACATAGCCGAGGACGCTGACGCCCACCGCCGAGAGCACGAGCGTGGCGGTCACGACGCGGAGCTGGAGGGACCGGCGCCAGCGATCACTAATCCGCGAAATCCGGCGCCACCCGGCTTTGTGTGCCTCTCCAGCCGACGGCGGCGCGGCGCTCTGGTGGTCCTGCGCGAGCCTCGGCCGAGCCCGGTACGGCCGCGCAGGAAGTCGTCCAGTCAGTTTCGTGGCACTGCCTGGGAGACCGCGAAGCCGGCCTTCCAGCCTGGCGACCACGCCGCCCGCTTCCTGCATCACACTTCTCCGCTGCATGCCAGGGCCGGGTCGGCCGGACGCGCATCCAGCCGCGCGAACCTGCAGATCAGCCCGGACCCGCCTTGTATCCGACGCCCCGGACTGTCACGACGATCTCCGGCCGCTCCGGGTCCTTCTCGATCTTGGCCCGGAGGCGCTGGACGTGAACGTTGACGAGCCGCGTGTCGGCTGCGTGCCGGTAGCCCCATACCTGCTCGAGCAGGACCTCCCTGGTGAACACCTGCCGCGGCTTGCGGGCCAGGGCGACCAGCAGGTCGAACTCCAGCGGGGTCAGGTTCAGCGGCTCGCCGGCTCGCTGCACCGAGTGCCCGGCTACGTCGATCGTGACGTCGCCGATCGTCAGCGTCTCGGGGGCGGGGTCGTCGGTGCGCCGCAGCCTCGCCCGGACCCGAGCGATCAGCACCTTGGACTGGAATGGCTTCACGATGTAATCGTCGGCGCCCGATTCGAGCCCGAGCACCACGTCGACGGTGTCGCTCTTGGCGGTGAGCATGACGATCGGGACCCCGGATTCGGCCCGGATCTGGCGACACACGTCGATGCCATCCATGCCGGGCAGCATCAGGTCGAGCAGCACCAGGTCGGGCCGGAAGTCGCGGAAGACCTCCATCGCCTTGTCACCGTCATAAACGAAGCTGGGCTCGAAGCCCTCCCCGCGCAAGACGATGCCGAGCATCTCGGCGAGGGCGATGTCGTCATCGACGACCAGTACGCGACCCTTCATGACCCTCATAGTTCCACGTAGGCGGCGGATCCGGGACCCTCGCCGCAGGCCGGCGCTGGTCCCCGGACTCGCAGACTACCCTCCGTGACCGGATGTATCAGCCCTTCCTCGGTGACGAGCGCCGTGACCAACTCGGGCGGGGTGATGTCAAAAGCCGGGTTATAGGCCTGCGTGCCAGCCGGGGCGACGGGCTGACCAGACAGACAGGCGACCTCCGCGGCCGGACGGTGCTCCACCGTGATCGCTGCCCCGTCCGGCGTGTCGAGGTCCACCGTCGAGGTCGGCGCGACCACGACAAACGGCACGTTGTGATGCCTGGCCAGCACGGCGAGGCCGTAGGTGCCCACCTTGTTCGCCACGCTCCCGTCAGCGGCGATCCGGTCGGCGCCGGTGAGCACGAGGTCCACCTGGCCCGACGCCATGAGCGAGGCGGCCGCGCCGTCTGTCAGCAGCGAGTGCGGTATGCCGGCCCGGCCCGCCTCCCAGGCCGTCAGCCGGGCGCCCTGCAGCAGCGGCCTCGTCTCGTCCACCCACAGCCAATTCAGCCGGCCCGCCCGGTGCGCGGCCATGATGACCGCGAACGCGGTGCCCTCCCCCGCGGACACAAGGTGGCCGGTATTGCAGTGGGTGAGGATCCGGGCGCCGGCCGGGACCAGGCTCAGACCGTGGCGCGCCATGGCGGCGCTCGCGGCGGCGTCCTGCTGAGCGATCGTGGCCGCCTCGGCCAGCGCAGCGCGACCGCATTCCATGGGGGAGGGAACGGGGCCGCCTCGGCTCGCGGCCGCCCGCCAGGCCATCAGCGCCCGCCGAACACCCCAGCCCAGGTTCACGGCCGTCGGCCTGGCCGCCTCGAGTTCGGTGGCGGCCGCCTCGACGTCGTCGCCGCGCATCGCCGCGAGACCCACGCCGTAGGCACCGGCGACTCCGAGCAGCGGCGCGCCACGGACCACCAGGCGGCGGATCGCATCGACGAGCTGCGGCACATCGGCGCAGGTCAGGTACGTCTCCTCGGCTGGCAGCCGAGTCTGGTCGAGCAGCACGATGGCGGGCCCGTCCGGGGGGTCCAGCCACCGCAGCGGGCTCAGTGGCGCGGCCATGGCCCGCTGCCACGCTGGCACGTGGCCCTGCCGATCCCTGATGTCCCCACGTCCCGAGTGTGCCCCGCGGTTCCGGCTGGTGCCAGTCCTGCGCTCGGTTATCCGCATGCTGTGGCGGCCAGCCCGGCGATGGTGCAAGCATGGGCCGGGCTTTTCCGATATGGGCCAGCTAAGGAGAACGGTGACCGACGAGACTCCACCCGGCTGGGGGGACCCGGTCGCGCCCGATCCGGCCAGCCGGCCTGACCCGCCGCCCCCAGGCCAGCGCCGCTATGACCCACCCGGATCGGACTACCGCCAGCCGGGACCATATGCACAGCCCGGCTACGGCGCAGCCGGCCAGCCGCCGCCGGGCTACGGTCAGCCCGGTACCTACGCTCAGCCGGGTACTCAGCCCTACGGCCAGCCCGGGTCATTCGGCCAGCCCTACGGCCAGCCGGGTTACGGCCAGCCGGGCGCGGCCGGCCTGCCGGCCTACCCACCTCCGCCGCCCGGCTACGGCCTGCCGCGCTACGGGCAGCCCGGTTATGGCGGCTGGAACACTGCTCCGGCGCCGGGCGGCGTGCCACTCCGCCCACTGTCGCTCGGCGATATTTTCAACGGCGCGGTGACGCTGGCCCGCAGGAACCTGGCCGCGACCTTCGGCCTGACGGCCATCGTCATGAGTGTGTACGGTGTCGCAGCGGCACTGACCGAGCGTGTCTACCTCACCAGACTGGCCAGCTTCCAGCAGACTTTCCAGCCCGGCCAGCAGCCAACGCAGCAGCAAGTCAGCGACCTTTTCAGCTCACTCTTCGGCGTGGTGGTGCCGGTGGTGGTTGGGCTGCTCGTGCTCAGCCTCCTGGTTTACGCCGCGCTGACGGGCCTGCTCAGCGTCGTGATCGGCCGCGGGATCCTCGGCAACAAGGTCAGCCTGTCGCAGGTCTGGCGGGCAGGCCGGGTCGGCGCCGTCCTTGTCGCCTTGGTTCTCCTGCTCCTGCTCGGCGTCGTCCCACCCGCGGTCATTGCGCTCGCCGTCCTCGGCCTCGCGGCGCTGCACGTGGCGCCGGCCGCGATCGCGGTCGGCGTGCTCGGCGGTCTCGGCGTCGCTGTTTACGAGCTCGTGCTGCTGATCCGGCTGAGCCTGACCCTGCCGACCCTGGTGCTCGAGCGGATCTCCCCGGCCGCCGCGATCCGCCGGTCCTGGCAGCTCAGTAACCGCAGCTTCTGGCGCCTGCTCGGGATTCTGCTGCTCACACTCCTCGTGGTCGTGGTCGCCACCTATGTGCTGACGATCCCGGTCTTCGTGGCCGAGGCGCTCATCAGCGGGTCGGGCGGGCTGTTGACCGCATCAGCCAGCACCTCCATCGTCTCGTTGCTCGTGAGCATTGCCGGGTCCATCGTCGCCGCGACGGTGACCATGCCCTTCGCGGCGGGAGTCGTCGTCCTGCTGTACGCGGACATGCGGATCCGGCGCGAGGGCCTTGACCTAACACTGCGGGAGGCGGCCCAGAACCAGACGCTCAGCGGAGATGAATTCTCGGCCGTCTGGCGGCCCCCATCGGCGCAGTCTGCCCAGCCGGCCGCCTGGTAGCGGGTGCGCCCATGACCAGTGCCAGCGGTCCTGGCATCGGCCGGGACCCGGCCAGAGAGCTGGCGCGGCGCGAGCTTGCCAGGTCTATCTACCGGCCCTCGCTGCTGTCCCGGTGGTGGCACGACATCCTGCACTGGCTGTCCTCGCTGACCAGCCCCACCCAGGCCGGCGAGCCGAACTGGCTGGCCGTCGTGGTGCTCGCCGCGGTCGTTGTGCTCGCCGTGGTCGCTGCCTTCTACTGGCTCGGATCACCGAGTGCCCGCCGCCGCAAGCGCGCCGAGCCGGTCATCGGCGACCGGGCTCGCACCGCCGCTGAGTATCGCCGAACAGCCGCGCAGCTGGCAGCCAGCGGCGATTACCAGGAGGCCATCGCCGAGCAGGTCCGTGCCATCGCAGCCGACCTCGAGGCGCGAGAGATCCTGCTCGCTAAGCCCTCCCGGACAGCCGACGAGCTGGCCGCCGAGGCCACGCTGGCCTTCCCGGCCGAGTCCGGAGAGCTAGCGGCGGTGGCCCGGCTCTTCGACGAGGTGCGCTACGGCGGCCGGCCAGGCAGCCAGGCCGGCTATGCGAGAGTTCAGAGCCTCGACGGCCGCCTGGCGGCCGCGGTACCGGAGGCTCGCACCGATCTCGCCGCCGCGGGAGTGCCCGGATGACGGCCGAGGCGCTCGACGCCATGCAGGCGAGCACGCGACGTGCACCAGTCCGAGGCGAGCAACCGCGAGCACAGTGGCGGGGCTGGGTCATCGCCGCGCTGGCCGTCGCGGCCGGAGCTACTCTCATCGCGCTGCTGCAGAGGCCTCCGGTCCAGAAGTACCTCAGCCCGAACTCGGTCGCGCCCGCCGGCACGCATGCCCTGGCCGATGTGCTGGGCGAGCTCGGCCGCCGGGTGCAGACACAGACAGCCGTCCCGGCGGCGGTCGCAGCCGCGAGCGCCGGCACGACCCTCGTCATCACCAGCCCGGGTTATCTGTCGCCGACCGACCTCCGGGCGCTGGGAAGGGTTCGGGCCGACGTGCTCCTGATAGATCCCGATCCGGCGGCGCTTGGCGCGCTGGCCCCTGGCATATTCCTCAACGGTCCGCCGCGACCGGTTCAGGTGACTCCGGCAGACTGCACCGTGCGCGCCGCGGTGCTCGCCGGCGCCGTCGATGCCGGCGGCGAGACCATGACCGTGTTCAGCCCGCCAGGTCCGACTCAGCAGTGCTACCCATCACCGTCTGGCGCGACGCTCGTGCAGACTCGCGTGGGCGGCAGGCTCGTCACGGTGCTGGGCGCAGGCGACCTGCTGACCAACGCGGACCTGGCGCGACAGGGCAACGCAGCGCTCGCCATCAACCTGCTGCCGACCCGCAGGATCGTCTGGCTGATACCGCAGCCCGCACCGGCCATCATCGCCAGCCCTGGCGGCCCCAGGTCGTTCTACAGCCTGGTGCCGCTGGCCGCCTACCTGGTCGCCGCGCAGCTCGCGTTCGCCCTGCTGCTGGCGGCCGCCTGGCGCGGCCGTCGGCTGGGACCGCTCGTCGCCGAGCGGCTGCCGGTCGTCGTGCACGCGGCAGAAACCGTTATCGGCCACGGAAAGCTCTACCAGTCGCGACACGCCAGGGATCGGGCGGCCAGCGTGCTCAGGAGCGTCCTGCTGACCCGGATCTGCCAGGCCGTCGGCCTGCCGCCAGGAGCCGGTCCCGATGCCGTTGTCCCTGCGGTGGCGCAACGGTCGGCAGCAGGCCCGGAGCGGATCCGAGATCTGCTGTACGGTCCCGCGCCGCGCACCGACGCCGCGCTGGCGGTGCTGGCCCGAGACCTCGATGACCTAGCCCGAGAGGTAGGAATCACGTGACCGCTGCAGACACCAGCAGCGCGGCCCCGACAGCTGAGCCGGCCGGCCGCGCCGCCCTAATCGCCGTCCGCGACGAGGTCGGCAAGGCCGTCGTCGGCCAGGAGCAGATCGTCAGCGGCCTCATCGTCGCGCTGCTCTGCGAGGGTCACGTGCTGCTCGAGGGCGTGCCAGGCGTCGCCAAGACGCTCCTCGTCCGAGCGCTGGCCGCGACGCTCGCGATCGACGCTAAGCGCGTCCAGTTCACTCCGGACCTCATGCCAGGCGACGTGACCGGTTCGCTGATCTACGACGCCCGCACTGCGCAGTTCGAGTACCGCGAGGGACCCGTCTTCACCAACCTGCTGCTGGCCGACGAGATCAACAGGACCCCGCCGAAGACGCAGGCAGCACTGCTGGAGGCCATGGAAGAACGCCAGGTCTCCGTGGACGGCGTGCCGCGGCCCCTGCCGGTCCCCTTCCTCGTCGCGGCGACGCAGAACCCGGTCGAGTACGAGGGCACCTACCCGCTGCCGGAAGCCCAGCTGGACCGGTTCCTGCTCAAGCTCGCCGTGAACGTGCCCGGCCGCGACGCCGAGATCGGCGTCCTGGCCAGGCACGCGGCAGGCTTCGACCCGCGCGATCTGGCCGCAGCCGGTATCCGGCCGGTGGCGTCTGCCCGCGACCTCGCCGCCGCTCGCGCCGCCGTCGGGCAGGTTCAGGTGTCGGCTGAGGTCACCGGCTACATCGTTGATATCTGCCGGGGTACCCGGCAGTCGGCCGCGGTTCGGCTCGGGGTGTCGCCGCGCGGCGGCACCGGGCTGCTCGCGACCAGCCGGGCCTGGGCGTGGCTATCGGGCCGCGACTACGTGACGCCGGACGACGTCAAGACCCTGGCCAGGCCGACGCTCCGGCACCGCATCCAGCTCCGGCCGGAGGCGGAGCTGGCCGGCACCTCGCCGGACGGCGTGCTCGACAGCGTGCTGGCTTCGGTTCCGGTGCCCAGGTAAGCCTGCCATGGCGCTCACCGGGCGCGCGGCGCTGGTCGCGCTGGCTGGCACCCTGGCCGCGCTAGCCCTGCGCACGACCGCCGGACTGCTCCTCGTCGACGGCTGCATCGTCGTAGCGATCCTGGCCGATACCGCGATGGCAGCGAGCGTGCGCCGACTGCAGTTTTCCCGGTCGGGCGACACGCGCATCCTGATGGGCGAGCGCGGCGCGACGACGCTCTCGATAGTCAATCCCGGCCGCCGCGAGCTGCGCGGCCTGCTGCGTGATTCCTGGCAGCCGAGCGCCGGTGCGACCGAACGCGCTCGCGTGCGCATCCCGCCGGGCGGCCGGACGGAGATCACCACGACCCTCGAGCCGACCAGGCGCGGCGACAAGAACGCCGGTCCGGTCACAGTCCGCTCCGTAGGGCCGCTCGGTCTCGCGGCCCGGCAGGCCAGCCGGGATGTGCCGTGGTCCGTGCGGGTGCTGCCGCCGTTCCTGAGCCGCAAGCACCTGCCGGACAAACTCGCCCAGCTACGCCAGCTCGACGGGCAGCACCGCAGCCTGATCCGGGGCCAGGGCAGTGAATTTGACTCGCTCCGCCAGTACGTGATCGGTGACGATGTGCGATCGATCGACTGGCGCTCGTCAGCGCGGCGGTCCGATGTGGTCGTGCGCACCTGGCGGCCCGAACGCGACCGGCGCGTCCTCCTCGTACTGGACACGGGCCGGACGTCGGCTGGGCGGGTGGCTGGCCTGCCCAGGCTGGACGCCTCGATGGACGCCGCCCTGCTACTCGCAGCGCTGGCGGTGCGGGCCGGCGACCGGGTTGACCTGCTGGCCGTCGACCGCCAGGTGCGGGCCCGGATTATCGGCGCGAACCGGGCCGAGGTGCTGCCGCTCATCACCGATGCGCTGGCGACACTCGAGCCAGAACTTGCCGAGACCGACGGCACCCTGCTCGCCACTACCGTGCTCGCGGTGGCGCGGCGGCGGTGCCTCCTGGTGCTGCTCACCGATCTGAACCCGGCCGCCCTCGAGACCTGGCTGCTGCCGGTGCTCCCGACTCTCGCCAGCCGGCACCAGATCCTTGTTGCGGGCGTCACCGATCCGCGGCTGGCCGAGCTGACGGCCGGCCGCGCCGACCCGGCCGCGGTCTACGCCGCCGCGGCGGCCGAGCGCGCCGTTGCCGAGCGGGCCCGCGGAGCCGGCCTGCTGGCCAGCCATGGCGTCGAAGCCATCGACGCGCCACCGGACCGACTCGCGCCGGCCCTCGCCGATGGCTACCTCGCGCTGAAACGCGCCGGGCGGCTCTGACTGACCTGCCGCGGTCAGCCGCGCACCGGTGCGTGCTCCGGAGCTTCCATGATGTCGGCGGTCCGGCCGAGTCGCTGAGTACGCCGGCCGACCGCGATGACGTACGCCAGGAACGCGGCCTCGGCCACTGCGCCGATGCCGATCCGCGCCCACGAGGGCAGGCCCGACGGCGTCACGAACGCCTCGATGACACCCGACACCGAGAACACGACGACGAGGCCGATCGCGATGGTCACCGTTGCCCGGCCTGTTTCCGCGAGCGCCTGCCCGCGGCTGCGCGGTCCCGGGTCGATGATCGACCAGCCGAGTCGCAGCCCTGCCGCCGCCGCCAGGAAGAACGCCGACAGTTCCAGCATGCCGTGCGGCAGGATCAGCATGAAGAACTCGGCAGCGCGGCCGTGCCCGATCATGAGACCGGCGTCCACGCCGGCGATCAGCATGTTGTCGATGAGCACAAGGATCGTGCCAACGCCGAGGAAGGCGCCCAGGATGAGCGCCTCGGCCGCGGCCACCGCGTTATGGGTCCACAGCTTGGTCGCGAACGACAGCGGCGTGTCCTGCGAGTAGTAGTCCCGGAAATCGTGGTTCACCAGGCTCGCCACCTGCGAGTGCGGCAGCAGGCTGGCCTGCACCGCGGGAGAGACGGCGATCCACCGGCCGAGAATCACCGCGAAGGCCAGCGACGCGGCGGCCGTGCCGAGCCACCACCAGCGCGCGCGGTAGGCCATGGCCGGAAACGACACGACGGCGAACTCCCCGACCGCCCGCAAGGCGGGCGTGTGCGCGCCGGCAACCGCCGCCCGCGCACGTCCGAGCAGGACGGACAGCCGCGCGGTCAGGGCCGGATCGTGCCCGCCGCTGCGCAGCACCGACAGGTGCGTCGCGACCGCCTGATAGCGCGCGACCAGCTCGTCGATCTCGTCGCCGGACAGCCGGCGCCGACGCCGTACCAGCGCGGCCAGCCTGGTCCACTCCGCTCGGCGCGCGGCCGCGAAAGCATCAGCGTCCATCCCCGCCAGCGTAACGACCGGCGCCGGTAAAGTTTGGGCGAAGCGCGGTGCGCGGACGAACCAGGAGCGGTCATGGCCGAGATCGTCACGGGCGAGGCGGTCTCGCTGGAGCTCCCGGCCGCTGCCTATCCCAGCCGGCTTGCCGCCCGGCTCATCGACACCGCGGTGCAGGGTGCGCTGTTCCTGTTCGTCTTCATCCCGGTGATCCTCACGACCGCGAGGAATGCGTCCTACGTGGCAGCGGCCCTTGTCGCTAGCTACGTCGTCCTGTTCGTGGGCTACCCGACGGCGTTCGAGACCCTGAGCCGCGGCAAGACACTCGGTAAGCTCGCCCTCGGTCTGCGCGTCGTGGGCGACGACGGCAGCCCGGTCCGGTTCCGCCAGGCTTTCGTCCGGGCGCTGACTGGCCTGATCGAGATCTATACGCTCCCGCCCGTCGCGCTGATCAGCTCGCTCGTCAGCGCGCGCGGCAGGCGCGTGGGCGACATCTTCGCCGGGACTTATGTCATCTCCGAGCGCGTGCCCTCCGCAGGAACGCTGCAGCCAGCCTTCGCCGTGGTGCCGCCACCGCTGGCCGGCTGGGCGCAGGCGCTGCACGTCGAGGGCCTGTCGGCGCAGGATGCCGAGGCGGCCGCCAGCTACCTGCGGCGGCTCGCCGAGCTAACGCCGCAGGCGCGCGAGGCTGTGGGAGTCAGGCTGGCCACCGCTATCGCCGCGCAGGTGAGCCCGCCGCCCCCTGCCGGGACGCCGCCTGCCGCTTACCTGTCAGCGGTGCTCGCGGTCCGGCGGCAGAAAGACCTGGCGGGTCCGGTCGGGGTCCAGTCGGGGCAATCCAGCTGGGCTGCACCGCGTAGGCAAGCCAGCCCGTTCCCGCCTGAAAGCCTGGCGCCGCAACAACCAGCACCTGACTACCCGCCGCAGCCAGCGCCTGGCCGGGAACCCCTGCCGGGGCCGGCCGGCTTCGTGCCTCCTGCCTGAACGGTCAGGAGCCCTGCTGCCACGATTCCAGGTAGCGCCGCTGCTCCTCGGTCAGCGTGTCGATCCGGGTGCCGAGCGAGGCCAGCGTCAGGCTCGCGACGCGGGCGTCGATGTCCTCCGGCACGTCGAGCACCAGGCCGGGCGGGTCCGGCCCGTCGTCACCAGGCGGCCCGCTGGCCAGCCAGGCCAGCGCCAGCGCCTGTACGGCGAATGAGGTATCCATCACCGCGGCCGGGTTGCCCTCGCCCGCCACGAGGTTGACGACCCTGCCCTCGGCGAGCAGGATCAGCCGCCTGCCGTCGGCGAGCACGTACTCGTCCGCGTACGGGCGCACCCCCGGGTGCATCTCGGCGGCCACCGCCGCCAGCGCGGCGACGTCGATCTCCACGTCGAAGTGGCCGGCGTTGGCCAGCATCGCGCCGTCCGGCAGCACGGCGAGCTCCGCGGCCCCGACGACGTCCCGTGACCCGGTCGCGGTGATGACCAGCTCGCCAAGCGGCGCGGCCGCGCTCATCGGCATCACCCGGAAGCCCTGCATGAGCGCCCCGAGCGCGCGGACCGGATCCACCTCGGTGACGATCACCTGCGCGCCAAGACCACGGGCCCGCTCGGCTATGCCTGATCCACACGGCCCGAAGCCCGCGACCACTACTGTCTTGCCGGCGACCAGCGTGTTGGTGGCCCGCAGGATCCCGTCGAGCACCGACTGGCCCGTGCCGTACTTGTGGTCGACCATGCGGCCGATCGCCGACAGGTCGGCGGCGACTACCGGGAACCGCAGCGATTGGGCAGCGGCCATCCGCCGCAGCCGCGCCGCGCCGCTCGAGGTCGCCTCGCAGCCGCCCCGCACGTTCCCGATCAGCTCGGGGCGGTCCTCGTGCAGGGTGTTCACCAGATCGCAGCCGTCGTCCATGACCAGGTCTGGCGCACTGTCCAGGACCCGGTGAATGTGCTCGTAGTAGGTGCCGCGGTCCACACCCGCCCTTGCCTGAACGGTGACCGCCTCCTCGGCCGCCAGCGCCGCGGCGATGTCGTCCTGCGTCGACAGCGGGTTCGACGCGGCCAGGTGCACCTGCGCGCCGCCAGCGGTCAGGGTGCGGATGAGCACGGCCGTTTCCGCCGTGACGTGCAGGCAGCACGCAATTGTCAGGCCGTCGAACGGCTGCTGGCTCGCGAAGGCCGCGCGGAGCATGCCGAGCACCGGCATTGCCCGCTCGGCCCAGGCGATCCCGGGCTGGCCGGTCAGGGCCAGCCCGGGGTCGGCGATGTCGGACGCCGGCGCCGGGGCGCCGCCCGACGCCGGTGCCGGTGCACCGCCCAGGTCAGTACCGATAGTGGTCGGGCTTGTACGGGCCATCGACTGGCACGCCGATGTAGGCGGCCTGCTCCTTGCTCAGCTGGGTGAGCTTCACGCCGAGGGCGTCGAGGTGCAGGCGAGCCACCTTCTCGTCCAGGTGCTTGGGCAGCACGTGCACGTCGAGCGCGTACTCGTGGGTCTTGGTGAACAGCTCCACCTGCGCGATGACCTGGTTGGTGAAGCTGTTCGACATCACGAAGCTCGGGTGCCCGGTGGCGTTGCCCAGGTTCAGCAGCCGGCCCTCGGACAGGACGATGACCGAGTGCCCGTCGGCGAACGTCCACTCGTCGACCTGCGGCTTGATGTTCGTCCGCTTGATGCCGGGCAGCCTGGCGAGACCTGCCATGTCGATCTCGTTGTCGAAGTGGCCGATGTTGCCCACGATCGCCTGGTGCTTCATCCGGCTCATGTGCTCGGCCGTGATGATGTTGTAGTTGCCGGTGGCGGTGACGAAAATGTCGGCGGTGCCGACCACGTCCTCGAGCGTCGCGACCTGGAAGCCGTCCATGGCCGCCTGCAGCGCGCAGATCGGGTCGATCTCGGTGACGACAACCCGCGCGCCCTGGCCGCGCAGCGACTCGCTGCAGCCCTTGCCGACGTCCCCGTAGCCGCAGACAACTGCGACCTTGCCGCCGATCAGCACGTCCGTCGCCCTGTTGATGCCGTCGACCAGCGAGTGCCGGCAGCCGTACTTGTTGTCGAACTTCGACTTGGTCACCGAGTCGTTCACGTTGATCGCCGGGAACTGCAGCGTGCCTTCCTTCGCCATGTCATACAGGCGGTGCACTCCCGTGGTCGTCTCCTCCGTGACACCCTTGATGGCCGCTGCCATCGCCGTCCACTTGCCAGGCGTCTCTTTGAGTGCCTGGCTCAGGGCGTCAATGATGACGCGCCACTCCTCCGGGTCGTCGTCCTTAGCGGCCGGCACCGAGCCTGCCGCCTCGAATTCGGCGCCCTTGTGCACGAGCAGGGTCGCGTCACCGCCGTCGTCCAGCAGCATGTTCGGGCCGGTCTCGCCGTCCCAGGTCAGGGCCTGCTGGGTGCACCACCAGTACTCCTCAAGCGTCTCGCCCTTCCAGGCGAACACCGGCGTGCCC
>DASQIW010000105.1:0-30435 GCA_035631375.1 Streptosporangiaceae bacterium | reverse complement strand
GATCTCGGCGATCAGCCGATGACCGGCATCTACCTGCGGGCGACGCAGCTGGGCCTGGTCGCCACGGTCGCCGGCAGCCTGCTGTCCGGCGTGATCGCGCTTGCCGGACTGGAAATGCCGCTGCGCGTGGGCGGCGTGCTCATCTGCGTACTC
The DNA here is from genome assembly GCA_035631375.1 of Streptosporangiaceae bacterium. GTDB lineage: Bacteria > Actinomycetota > Actinomycetes > Streptosporangiales > Streptosporangiaceae > JAJYUU01. The sequence goes on along the minus strand of DASQIW010000105.1, from coordinate 30,282 downwards.
GCCGCGGCGGCGGCCGTCGTCATGCCGGAACGGCACTTCCGCAGGCCAGCCGCTGTCGCTCGGGCCGGGCGCATCGTCAGCCAGTCAGCCGCGTTGCTCGCGGACCAGGCGCGCTCCACCCGCCGCGCCATCGTGGCGGTCCCGGGCCTCGTGCTGCTGTTCTGCATGACGCTGTTCACCGGGCTCTGGAGCGAGAGCTTCGATCGGCTCTGGGGCGCCTTCCTGCTGCGGGACATTAGGTTCCCGCAGCTAGCCGGGATCCGTCCGGCCATGTGGTTCGGTGTGCTCGCGGCCGCCGCGGCGGTCCTCGGTCTCGGCGCCACCGAAATCGCGAAGCGGCGGACCGAGCGGCTCGGGCCCGACTCCGTGGTCGGCGCGCTGCTGGTACTGACGCTGACTATCGGCGCGGCGGTGGCGGGCATGGCCACCGCTCACGCGTTCGCTGTGGTGGCCGGCGGCTACCTCGTCGTCTCGGTCTTGCGGCCCGTGCTCTACCCGCTGGTCTCAGGCTGGATGGTGGGCCGGATCGATTCGTCCGTGCGGGCTACCGCTCTATCTGCGCGCGACATGTTCGACAGCAGCGGGCAGATCCTCGGCGGTCCGGTCGTGGGCGCCATCGGGGCCCTTGCTTCGATCCGCATCGCGTTGCTGGTCGGGGCAGCTGCACTCGCGCCGGCCGCGGCGTGCATCGCGGCGGCCAGCCGGCGGATCGCGCCGCGGACCACGGCGACTGTCGCAGCGGCCGAGGCGGCCGACGCCGCACCTACTGGCGGGTAACCCGCTGTTTCCTCCACAGCAGCCAGTCGGCGATGATGGACGGCATGGCGGACCTGCTCCCTCCCATTGACGACGTGCGTGAACAGCTGCGCGCGGCTGGCTACCTCGCCGACCCCGCGACCGGCACGGTTGTCCACCTGGCCTCCGCGCTGGGCAAACCGGTGCTGATCGAAGGGCCGGCCGGCACCGGCAAGACCCAGCTGGCCAAGAGCGTCGCGCTGATGACAGGCAAGAGACTCATCCGGCTGCAGTGCTACGAGGGCCTGGACGAGTCCAAGGCCATCTACGAGTGGGATTACCGCCGTCAGCTGCTGGAGCTGCAGCTGCACCAGAACGGGTCGGGCACCGACCTGCAGGCCGCCGGGATCTTCGGCGAGGACTTCCTGCTCAGCCGGCCGCTGCTCGCCGCCATTCGCTCTGATGAGCCGGTCGTCTTGCTCATCGACGAGGTCGACCGGCTCGACATGGAGGCCGAGGCCTTGCTGCTGGAGGTGCTGTCGGAATACCAGGTGTCGATCCCGGAGCTGGGCACGCTGACCGCCCGCCACGTCCCGCAGGTGTTCCTGACCTCGAACAACACCCGCGACCTGTCGGAGGCGCTCAAGCGCCGGTGCCTCTACCTGCATCTCGGTTACCCAAGCGTGGAGCGCGAGGCCGAGATCGTGCGGCTGCACGTGCCCGAGCTCAGCCAGCATCTGGCTGCCGAGATCGCTGGCCTCGTCGCGGTGCTGCGCGGGGCCGACCTCAAGAAGCCGCCGTCCATCTCCGAGACCGTCGACTGGGCCCGCACGCTGCTCGCGCTCGGTGCTGGCGAGCTGACCGACGAGCTCACCCGGCAGACCCTCTCGGTGCTGCTGAAGTACGAGCGCGACATCACCGTGGCGCTCGCCGAGCTCTCCCTGGCCTGACCCGTGCCGGAGACCTCGCTGGCCGACAGCCCGCTCACCACGCTGGTGGACGAGCTGCGGACGGTCGGCGTCGGCGTGTCGGTCGGCGAGCACCTGGACGCCACCCGCGCGCTCGCCAGCATTCCGCTGGCCGATAGCGACACGGTGCGGGCATGCCTGCAGAGCGCTCTGGTGAAGAGGGCGGAGCACCTCGATGCGTTCAACCTGCTGTTTGACCTGCATTTTCTGGGAACGGGCAGCGATCAGTCGTGGCCGCTGTCAGGCCTCGCAGCCGACGAGCTGGAAGCCGCGTTGCGCGAGGCTCTCGGCTCGCTCGACCCCGCACAGCTCCGGCTGCTGGCCGAGGAGTACGTCCGGCGGTATGCCGCGCTGGAGCAAGGCGCCCCGGTCGCGGGCGTCTTCGCTCTGATCGCGGCCGCCGCGGCGGCGAACCTGGACGCCATTCGCGCGGATCTGCTGGCGGCAGCAGCTGGCGAGGCGGGCACCGGGGGATCTGGCGGGGGAGGAGCGGGAGGAGGCGGCCTGCGGACCGGCGCAGGCGCCCTCACCGAACGGCTGCAGCGGGCCGATGCCGACCGGGCGATCGAACGGTTCCGGGCCGAGCTTCGGGCCGCGATCCAGCGGGCCCTGGTCGCTGACCGCGGCGCCCGCGCAGTCAGCAAGACAATGCGGATCCGGCTCGCCGAGGACGTCGACATCGCTACCGCGTCAGCGGCCGAGCTCGACGCTGTCATGGCCGCCATCGGCCCGCTGGCGCACCGGCTCAGCAAGATCCTTGCTCAGCAGGAATTCCGGAAGCGGCGGCTGTCGCTGCGCCGCACGCTGCACCTGGCCATGGGCACCGGCGGTGTACCGTTCCGGATCGGGACCGAGCCCGCCAGGCCGCCCAAGCCCGAGATCGTGGTGCTGGCCGACGTGTCCGGGTCGGTAGCGACATTCTCGCGGTTCACCCTCAACCTGCTGATCGCGCTGGACAGTCGGCTATCCCGGCTGCGCGCGTTCTCCTTCGTGGATGGCCTCGCGGACATCACCGAGCTGGTCAGCGAGGCCCGCGCCGCCGGGCGTCAGCTCACCCAGGCGGAGGCCGCGCGCGGCGCCGTCCGGTGGACAGGCAGCTCTGACTACGGGCACGTGCTGCGCGAGTTCGCCGCCACGCGCGCGCGGCAGTTCACCCGGCGGACCGTGGTGCTGGTCGTGGGTGACGCGCGCACGAACTACACCGACCCCGCCGTCTCGGCTCTTGCGCAGGTGAGCGACCGGGTGGGCAAGCTGTACTGGCTTAACCCCGAGCCGCGCCGGTACTGGAACACCGGCGACTCGGTGATGGCGCGATACGAGCCGCTATGCGCCCAGGTGCGCGAGTGCGCCACGCTCCGGCAGATCGCCGACTTCGTCCAGTCCCTCGCGGTCAGGTAGCGGCCTTCGCCGGACTGTCGGCCTAGCCCGGCTTGCGGTCTAAGTTCGCTGGTTAACCCGCCTATAAGGGGTGTGGTTGAGTGTGCACATGCAGGTACCCGTGCCCACCGCAGCTCGCCTCACGGTCGTCGGCCGCGACCGTGAGCAGGCCGAGCTGTCCTCGGCACTGGCAGCCGCGCGGGCGGGCCACGGCCGGGCGGTGCTGCTGCTGGGCGAGGCCGGGATGGGCAAGTCCGTACTGGCTGACTGGCTCGCTTGGCAAGCCGGAGAAACGGGGATGCAGGTCGCGCGCGGCGCATGCTCGGCGGCGGGCATGCCGCCCCTGTGGCCATGGCGCCGCCCACTGGCGGCACTAGGCCTGGAGCTGCCGCAGCTGGGCGACCACGTGGTCACGGGTCCGGGCGACCGGGAGCTCTTGGCAGCCTCAATCGTCGAGGGAGTCACCGCCTCGGCCGCTCGCCTGCCGCTGCTGATCGTGCTGGAGGACCTGCACTGGTCGGACCCGGTGTCGGTGCTGGTCGCCCGGGCTGCCGCTGAGGCAGCTGCTCCTATTCCGCTGATGCTGCTACTCACCTGTCGGGACGAGGACGAGGATTCCCAGCATGTCCGTCAGCAGCTCGCCGAGCTGCCAGCCAGTGTGCTGCGGATACTGCTGCCGCCGCTCGACGCGGCGGCGGTCGCCGCCCTCGCGGATAGCGTCGGCGGACCCGGCTTCGCCGGGCCTGCGATGGCCGATCTGGCGACCCGGACCGGTGGGAACCCGTTCTTCGTGCACGAAGTGGCCCGGCTGATCGCAGCCAGGGGGCCGGACGCGGGGCTGGCGGTGCCGCCGGGTGTGCGGGAGGTGCTGCAACGACGGCTGGCCAGGCTCAGTCAGCCGTGCATGTCTTTGCTGACCGCCGCTGCGATCGTCGCCGAGACCGCAGCGGAAGCTATCGATGAAGACCTGCTCTCCCAGGTCAGCGGCGTCAGCGAGGAAGTCGCGGCGCCGCTGTTGGACGAGGCAGCCGCGGGACGGCTGCTGACGGCCGAGCCGGCCGGCCCGCCGCGGTACCGCTTCCGCCACGCGCTGGTCCGTGAGGTACTTGACCACGGGTTGTCCGGTGCGCAGCGCGGCGAGCTGCACGCGGCGGTGGGCGCAGCGCTGGAGCAGCGGGTCCATCCACCTGAACCGTCGGCGAGGCTGGCGCATCACTGGTCCCGGGCAGTGGGTCTGCAAGCTCGCGAGAAGGCTGTCGACTGGTCGCTGCGGGCCGCGCGGGACGCGGTCGCCGGTTTCGGCTTCGAAGCCGCGGCCGCACACTACGCCCGGGCGCTGGCTGGCCGGCCGGCCGATGCGATCGCTGTGTCCATCGAGTACGGCGAGGCGCTGCAGCTATCCGGCGATGTCGCGGCGGCCAGGGAGAAGCTCCTCCGTGCAGCCCGGGACGCGGCTTCGGCCGGGCGGTCGACAGACCTGGCCAGGGCCGCACTTGCTCTCGGCGGCGGCCTAGCCGGCTTCGAGGTGCCGCTGCAGGACGAAGAGCAGGCAGACCTGCTGCGCAGGGCTGACAAGGCACTACCGCCAACCGAGACAGGGCTGCGGGCCGCGGTGCGCGGCCGACTCTCGCTGGCACTGGCCGGCGTAGCACCCGACGGGGACCGCGTCGCGCTGGCAGAGGACGCGGTCCGGCTGGCCCGAGCCGCCGGGGACCGGCAGATCGAGTCAGCCGTGCTGGCCGCCTACTGCGACGCAATAGCGGGCCCGGACTACGTGCGCGAGCGGACAGAAGCCGCCGCCCGGATGATCAGCCTTGCCAGCGGCCAGCCGACGTCGGGCCTGCAGCGGCATGCCACCATCCTGCTCGCGCGCCGGCTGCTACTCGTCGCGCTCCTCGAACAAGGCGACCTGCACGGAGCAGAGCAGCAGGCGGCGGCGTATGAGCAACTGGCTCGCCGTCTCAGCATCCCCCGGTACGGCTGGCTGCCGGTGATCTGGCGGGCGATGCGTGCCCTTCTCGACGGCGACGTCGACCGGGCGCTGGAGCACGCGGCGCAGGCCGAGGACATAGGCCTGCGGGCGCACAGCCTGAACGCTGAGCTCATGGCGTTCACCGTGCGGCTGCAGGCACACCTCGACCGTGGTACCGCGAGCGATTTCGCCGGAGATACCGAAGCGCTGCTGGCCGCAATGGGGCCCGACCTGCCGGCTATGTACCGAGCCGCGCCGGCCCGGTTGCTGCACGCGGCAGGCGATGAGAGCGAGGCGCGCGCGGTGCTGTGCGCACTGGTGGCCGACCCCCCGCAGGCCAGGCCGAAGGACGCCGAATGGCTGGAGTGCCACTGGGCGATGGCTGACCTCGCGATCAGCCTGGACAACAGGGCGGCCGCCACCGTGCTGGCCACCGAGCTGGCTCCATATGAAGGACTGTGGGCAGTGGACGGGATCGGCGGCGCCGTGTTCGGCACGGTCGCCGAGCAGCTCGGCAGGCTAGCCAGCTATCTCGGGCGGCCAGCGGAGGCTGACGGATACCGGGCAGCGGCGCGGACGCGGTATCAGCTGGCGGGCACCCCGGCGCTGCTCGCCCGACTGGAGGCGTCTGCCGCGGAGCGGCCGCGGGCTCGGCCGGCCAGAGCCGCGGAGGCAGCCGGCCGACTGCAGCGAAGCGGGCAGTTCTGGCTCGTGGAGTGGCGCGGACACACCAGTACCGTGCCGGACTCCAAGGGCATCCGTGACCTCGTCGTCCTGCTCACGCGTCCGGGCGAGCCGGTGCCCGCACTTGACCTCGTCGAGGCGGCCGGAGGGCCGCCCGCTGCGGCGGCCGGCGGCAGTCTCGGTCCGGTTCTGGACGCCACGGCACGGCGCGCCTACCGGCAACGGCTCGCTGATCTGGAGGGCGAGCTGGCCGAGGCGGAGGAGAACGCCGACCTTGGCCGCATGGAGCGGCTGCGAGCCGAACGATCGATGCTGGCTGCCGAGCTTGCGGGTGCGCTCGGCCTCGGCGGCCGGACGAGGTTCGCCGGTGACCCGGCCGAGCGTGCCCGTAAAGCGGTCACCATGCGAATTCGGGCGGCGATCATCGCCATCGCCGGTCAGGACGACGCCCTTGCGCGGCACCTCCGCAACGCGATCCGAACCGGCCGCCTCTGCAGCTACCAGCCGGAAGAAGCCGTCAGCTGGCTGACCTGACAATGCCAGCCCCGAGCTGACGCCCTGATGTCGTATCGCACGATGAGAAGGGGTGATCGGGATGACAACGACGGATACAGAGCCCAGCGCGGTCGAGGCGGTAGCGGGGCGGATCTTCAGCACCGGGGTAGGGGCAGCCGAGCTGTGCACCGCCTACCTGGGCATTCACCTGGGGCTTTACCGGTCGCTGGCGGAGTCGCCGGCGTCGTCGCAGGCGCTGGCGGAACGGACCGGCTGTGACGAGCGGTACGTGCGCGAGTGGCTGACTGCGCAGGCAGTCGCCGGGCTGGTGACCGCTGCCGGTCCGGACCCGGCCTCATCCGAGTTCGCGCTGGCCGAGGGCACCTACGAGGTGCTCGTGGACGAGACCTCGCCGGCCTATCTCGGCGGCCTGGCTGACGTCGTCGCGGCAGCCGGCCGGGTGCTGCCCCTGCTGGCGGACGCCTACCGGACCGGCGCGGGCGTCCCGTATGCCTCCTACGGTCCTGACGGTGTCGCAGCGCAATCCGCGATGAACAGGCCGGCCTTCGTGAACTCACTGGTGGCCGATTGGCTGCCACGGCTTCCGGACGTGCTGGCCCGGCTGCGGGATGAGCACGAGCCCGCGCGAGTGGCCGACCTGGCCTGCGGGACGGGCTGGGCGGCAATCGAGCTGGCAAAGGCGTTCCCCCACATCAGGGTGGACGGCCTGGACAACGACGAGGCGTCCGTCGCCATCGGCCGACAGCATGCGGCTGACCACGGCGTGGCCGGTCGGGTGGACCTCGAGGTGGCGGACCTGGCGGACGAGTCAGCCGATTGGTCGGCCCGCTACGACCTCGTGCTCCTGATCGAGTGCGTCCACGACTTCCCGCGGCCGGTCGAGGTGCTGCGGCACGCTCGCGCGGCGACGCGGCCGGGGGGTACGGTCCTGGTCGTGGACGAGCGGGCAGCCGAGATCTTCACCGCGCCCGGCGACGAGACCGAACGCTTCTTTGCGGCGGCCAGCGCGATCTGGTGCCTGCCGCAGGGCCGGGTCGGCCCGGATCCGGAGCCGGTCGGTACCCTCATCCGTCCAGCGGTCATGTCGGACCTTGCCCGCCGGGCCGGATACGCCGATGCCGAGATCCTCCCGATCGAGCACCCGGCCTGGCGGTTCTACCGGCTGGTCCCATGAGCGCGCTCGATGGCCGCGTCGCGATCGTGACCGGCACGTCCACCGGGCTCGGCCGACGGTTCGCGGAAGTGCTGGACGGTGCTGGCGCTCGTCTCGTCCTCGCCTCGCGCCGGCATGACGCAGACCTCGAGCTTGCCGGGCGGCTGCGGGACGCGGAGGCGGTGGCCTGCGACGTGCGCAGCCATGCCGACCGCGAGGCGCTGGTGCGCTTCGCAATGAGCCGCTTCGGTCAGATCGACATCCTGGTCAACAACGCGGGGGTCGCGTATTCCGGGCCGGCCGAGGAAGAGAGCCCAGAGCACCTCCAGGACCTGATGGACACGAATCTGATGGCGGTGTTCGGACTCACCCAGCTCGTGGGCCGGCACATGCTGGCCCAGCGCGGCGGGGTGATCGTGAACATGGCCTCGCCGTCGGCCACCGTCAGCCTCGACAGGTACGGGCTGGCCGGCTACGGCGCCACTAAGGCTGGCGTCGTAGCGCTGACCAGGGAGCTTGCCTACCAGTGGGGTGGCCGCGGCGTGCGCGTGAACGCCCTCGCTCCGTCGTTCTTCCCCAGCGCAACGACGGGCTGGCTGGCCGATCCCGATCAGGTCGCCTGGATATCCGCCAACGCGCCGCTAGGCCGCCCGCCCCGGCCCGACGAACTCGACGGGCCATTGCTGTTCCTGGCCTCCGACGCGTCTAGCTACGTCACCGGGCAGACCCTGTACGTGGACGGCGGGTGGACCTGCCGGTGAAGGCGCGTCACTCTGTTTCGCCGGGCACGACCAGGCCGGTCTCGTAGGCCAGGATCACCGCCTGCACCCGGTCACGCAGGCCGAGCTTGGCGAGCAAGCTGGCGACGTGCGTCTTGACGGTCGCCTCGCTCACGAACAGGGCCCTGGCGATCTCCGCGTTGCTGCGGCCGCGGGCAAGGAGCAGCAGCACGTCCCTCTCGCGTGCGGTCACGGAGGCGAGCTGCGACGGCGATGGCGTGGCCTCGGGCGGCCGGCGGGCAAAGGCCTCGATGAGCCGCCTGGTGACCGACGGCGCGAGCAGCGCGTCGCCGGCGGCAGCGGCGCGCACGGCAGCGACCAGATCGCCGCGCGGCGAGTCCTTGAGCAGAAACCCGCTGGCGCCGGCGCGCAGAGCCTCGTAGACGTAGTCGTCGAGGTCGAACGTCGTGAGCATCACGACCTTGGGTGCTGGCTGTCCAGCGGTGATCAGCCGCGTGGCTGCCAGGCCGTCCATCCGTGGCATCCGGATGTCCATAAGGACCACATCAGGCGCGAGCGACGCGGCCAGCGTCACGGCCGCCTCGCCGTCGGCGGCCTCACCCACCACGTCGATGCCGTCCGATGCGCCGAGGATCACGCAGAACCCGGCCCGCACCAGTTCCTGGTCGTCGGCGACGAGCACCCGGATGCTGGCCGCGGCGCCTATCGCTTGGCCGGCCGATGCCTGCTGATCGGGGGTCATCGGACCGGGAGCCGCGCGGTGACGGCGAATCCGGCTGCTGCGGTCGGTCCGGCTGTGAGGCTGCCGCCGCAGGACGCGACGCGCTCGGCGATGCCCGCGAGCCCGAAGCCCGGACCTGCTGGCACGAGTCCTGGCCGGTCTTCGTCGCCATCGGCGACGGGGACCGCAAGACTGCGTCGCTGGGTCGGCCCGCGCGCTGCTCCGCGGCGGGGGCCGGCATCGCTGACGGATAGCGTGACGAAGCCTGGCTCATAACAGACGGTGACGCTGGCCCGGTCTGCGGCCGAGTGCCGCAGGGTGTTGGTCAGCGCCTCCTGCACGATGCGGTAGGCGGCCAGTTCCACGCCGGGTGCGAGCTCGGACGCTGTGCCGATGACCTCAAAGTCGACCGGCAGTCCCGCGCTGCGGACCGTGGCCAGCACCTCGGCGAGCTCACGCAGGGACGCGGCAGGGGTGGTGTCCAGCGGTTCCGACGGGCCGCGCAACACGCCGAGCAGCCTGCGTAGCTCGGTCAGCGCCGTGCGGGCGGTGTCGCCGATGACGTTCACCGATTTCGCTGCCTCCGCTGGCCGTCCGGGCAGGAGCGCACCCGCGGCTTCGGCCTGAACCGCCATGAGGCTGACGTGGTGCGCGACAACGTCGTGCAGCTCGCGCGCGATCCGGGCGCGCTCAGCCGCCGCGGCCCGCGCGGCTTGCTCGTCGAGCTCGGCCTCGGCCCGGTCGGCCCGCCGCTGTGCCGCGCGCAAGGTGGCGCGCATCGCCCGGCTGAGCAGGCCCGCGCCCATCGCCGCGGCGAAGATCAGCACCTGGAACAGGGCGTCATAGGGCTCGCTGTGACCGGGAGAACTCTGCGAGACAGTGATGCCGGCCACCAGGATTCCGCAGGTGAACCACCGGACTGCCGTGCCCTTCTGGTCGAACACCGTGTAGACGATGATCGCCGGACCGAGGGGGAACGGCGCGAACGGAAAGCCGAGGCTGTCGTAGGCCACCCGGCACGCACCGACGACCAGCCCGACCGGAATGGCCTGCGAGCGACGCCAGGTCAGCGGCACCGCCTGCCCGATCACCAGTAGCAGTGCGAGCCAGAGCGGGTGCAGGTGGGTTCGGTAAGGCAGCAGCGACACCACGTTGACGGCCGCCAGCGCGGCGGCCAGGCCGGCGTCCTGGACCAGCTGCTGGCGGCGCGCGGGCAGAGCTTCGAAGCGAGCCGCGAGCCCGCGGCGGACCGCCGTCGTCCGCGCAACGAGTGTGATCACGACCTGATGGTATGGTCGCCGGCTCGTGCTCGGTATCGGCCACGAGAAGGACCGGCGGGCTCCGCCGCGCGGCGGATGACGGGGCCGGCAGCACCGCCACCGTCGGCTGCGCGGCGGAGCCTGCAAACCGGCAGCACGCCTGATGCGCCCTCCCGGCCGCTGCCGCGACCGTGGAGTCATGACTTCACGACTTGCTGGCGCGACGCCAGAGCTGCCCGCGAAACCGCTCAGCACCACCAGGTCGGCCGCGGCGCACACGACTGCCGCGGACCAGAGCGAGCCCGTTCCCTCCCCTCGCCTTCTCATCGCCCTGATCGCTTTCGCTGCGGTCGCGCTGGAGCTCGCACTCAGCGGGCGGTACGGCTACGTCCGCGACGAGCTTTACTTCCTCGCTGCCGGGCAGCACGCCGCACCGGGTTATGTCGACCAGCCGGCGCTCACGCCGCTGCTCGCCCGCGCCGGCACGCTGCTGTTCGGTAATACCGTCGTCGGTCTGCGCGTGATCCCCGCGCTCAGCCTGGGCGTCATCGTCATGCTGACCGGGGCGATGAGCCGCCGGCTGGGCGCGGGCCGGGCCGGCCAGCTTCTCGCCGCGGTCGCCGCCGCGACGTGCGCCGAGTTCGTCGGCGCGATGCACGAGCTGACCACGACGGTGCCTGATTTCCTGTTGTGGGGCGTCACCCTCTATCTCGTGGTGCGGCTGCTGCACAGTGGCGACCCGCGCTGGTGGCTGGCGATCGGGCTGTCCGTGGGTGTCGCGAGCGCGGCCAAGTGGAACATCTTCTTCCTGGCGGCAGGGCTTGGCCTGGGATTTGCGCTCACCGACACAAGGCGGCTGCTGCGGTCTCGCTATCTGCTGGCCGGCTGCGCGATCGCCGGGGCACTCGCAGCTCCCGATCTGGTCTGGCAGGCGGCGCACGGGTGGCCGGCTTTCCGGGTGTTCGCGGTGCTGCAGGAGGAGGCCGGGCACAACCGGGCGACCTACTGGATCGGGCAGGTCCTGTTCACCGGGCTGGCGCTGACACCGTTGTGGGTGACCGGCCTGATCTGGGCCCTGCGCTCGCCGGCCGTGCACCGTTTCCGCCCCATCGCCATCGCGTGCGCGGTCGTCATTGGCCTGCAATTCGTGCTCGGCGGCAAGGTGTACTACCCCGGTGGCGCCTACACCTTCCTGCTCGCGGCCGGCGCCGTCCCCGTCGAGGCGTGGCTCGGCAAGCGCGCGCCGCAGATGCGCGCGGTGGCGGTCGCGGTGCTGCTGGGATCGGGGTCTGTCATGCTGCCTGTCGCGCTCCCTGTGCTGCCCGCGCGAGTCATGCACACCGTGCCGCTGCAGAAGATCAACTACGACCTTGGCGAGGAGATCGGCTGGCCGCAGGAGGTCGCCCTCGTCGCCCGAGAGTACCGGGCGCTGCCGGTCGCGCAGCGCCGGGTGACGGCGATCCTTGCGGGCAACTACGGCGAGGCGGGGGCGCTCGCGCGGTTCGGTCCGCTCGACGGGTTGCCGGCCGTCTGTAGCGGGGCCAACAACTTCTGGCTCTGGGGTCCGCCTGCTGCGCGCGACGTGGATGCGATCGCCGTCAACGTCGACCCTGGGCTGCTCAAGCGATTTTTCGTTACCGTCCGGCTGGTGGCGACGTACCGGAACGGGCTCGGCGTCAGCGACGACGAGGAAGGCGCGCAGATCTACGTGGCGACCGGGCTGCGGTCGTCGTGGGCGTCGGCGTGGCCAGCGTTCCGTGATTACGCGTGAGGTGTCGTCTCGTCGGCGGTCTCGGTGCGCCGGACGCCGACTACGAAGTAGGAGATCGGGATGAGCCCGGCGGAGTTCACGATCATCGCCCAGGCCCACGCCTTCTTGGGGCCGCGGATCTGGCTGGCCGGCCGACGGCGCATGTCGAGGAGCGCCGCGGCCTTCAGCACGGCCTCAGCGACTGCGGCCACTGCCAGGAGCCGGCGGGTGCCCGGAGTCAAGTCATCGCGCCGTCTGGCCATGGTTCCCTCCGCTTTGTACCGCACCGCTGCTGGCCGGTACCTTACCGCTGCCTCCGGTCGTGCTCCCGCGGCCGGCGGCCTCGAGCACACGCTCACGGGTCTGAGAGGCTGTCACTATGGCGACTGACGATTCTCACCGCAGCCTCACCGTCGAACGGGTCGGTGCCGGAACATTCGCTGCGGTTAACGAACGCGGCGGACGCATTGTCCTCGGCTCTGGGGCGGGGGTGGAGTTCACCCCGGTCGAACTGTTCATGGCAGCGATCGCCGGCTGCACCGCGATCGACGTGGACATCCTCACGACGCGGCGCGCGGAGCCGGAGACTTTCGAGATCTCTGTCGACGCCGACAAGGTGCGCGACGACGCGGGCAACCACCTGGAGAACATCGAGGTGACATACCGGGTCACCTTCCCGGCGGGAGATGGCGGCGACCGGGCGCGAGCGATCCTGCCCGACGTCGTGAAGCGGTCGCACGATCAGCTGTGCACGGTCAGCCGCACGGTCGAGCTGGCGACGCCGGTGGCCACGCGCATCGACTAGCGCCAGCCGGCTGGTGCCGATTGTCCCGGCTCACCGGGACGTTCGACCCGCGGCCGGGGCATCGTGACCGGGCACAGTGAGAGCAGATGGCCACTCGGCCTACGGAAGGAGCGACCCCCCCTAGAGCTGTGAGGACGACATGGTCGGATACGCGCCCGATCACGCGGGCCTGGAAACTATTCCGCTCAACGAATGCCTGCGGCTGCTGGCCTCGGTCCCGCTCGGCCGCGTCGGCTTCCTGTCCGACGGCGAGGTGATCGTGCTACCGGTGAATCACGCTGTTTCCGGGCAGGATGTGGTGTTCCGCACCGCGCCTGGCTCCAAGCTGTCGGCGGCGGAATCGCAGAACCCGGTCACGTTCGAGACGGATGACTACGATGCCGGCCGACGCGCCGGATGGAGCGTCGTTCTCACTGGCCGCGCCGAGATGATCTATGACGACGCGGAGATCACCGCCCTGGATGCGCTCGGACTGCAGCCGTGGCCGGATGCCGTAGACCGCTCGTTCTGGGTCCGAATCCGCCCGACGTCCGTCACCGGACGGCGGCTGCCGAGCGCGGCCGGATCAGCTTGATGGTCTCGAAGTGCGTATAGACGCTGTTCGGGGCGCCCTTCGCGCCGCTGGTCGGATTGGTGGGGTCGGCGCCGAGCGCGTGGAAGTACCGCACCGTGATGCTCGTGTACTCATCGTTTCCCGTACCCGGGTCGACGTCGAAGACGCCGATGCCGTAGCCGGTTGAGGTGTCGCGGCGGGCCGACCAGATCGCGTCTTCCCGTGCGTCGGCGCCAGCGCGCGTGTACACGCCCGGGGTCGAGGTCGGGATCGGATTGTTGGGCTTGGTGAAGACCTTGGCCTGGATCAGGCCGTCCGCGGCGTCGAGGCCATAGTGGTCCAGGTTGGCGCTGGTGCCGCCGCCGCCCAGGACCAGGTGCACGGTGCCCTTGCTCGTGTCGAACACGCCCGTATCGGTGGTCGTCACCGGATGCGGCCGGCGCGTCTCCACCGGTGACCCGGTGGCGGCGTCGGTGCCGGCCATGGGGTCGAAACCGCGGACCGGGAATGACCGCTCGTAGTCGTGGTCGTGCCCGTTGAGGACGAGGTCCACCTGGTACTTGTCGAACAGCGGCAGCCACTGCTCACGGATCCCGCGGTCGGACCCATTGCCCGTGACCGACGACGAGCAGGCGATCTGATGCATCTGCGCGACGATCCAGTCGATCGAGGGGTCCTGCCGCGCCGCGGCCAGGGTTCGCTCCAGCCACGCGGTCTGTGCTCCGCCCGAATAGCCGCTGACGTAGAGCGACGTACCAGGCTGGATCGGCGGGTTGCCGGTGCTGGCAGCCGGCACCAGCGGCGCCGGCCCGCCGACCAACGGGCCGGCGTCCTGGTAGACCACTTCGTCGCCCTGGAGCGCCACGAACAGTACGTTGCCGACCTGGAAGGAGTACCAGTTGCCGCGGAAGCCCGGCACGCCGTTGTCGGGCAGCAGGTAACGGGTCAGGTAGGAACCGTAACCCTGCGGGCCGTTGTTGAACTCGATCTCGTGGTTGCCCGCGACGGGCATCCACGCGCGGAACGCTGCGGAGGTCTGGTTGTTGTTGCCGAAGTCCCGCCAGACCTCGGGCTGTACGGTCGGGTTCAGGTCGGCGTAGCACAGGTCGCCGTTGAGCAGGTGGAACAGCGGGCTGAACGACTCGACCGCCGCCACCGCGTAGGCGCTCTGACCGTAGGACAGCACCCAGGCGGTGTTGGGCGTGGCCAGGTCGCCGAAGCTGGTGAACCGGAATCTCGCCGGGCCGCTTGGTGCCGTCCGGAACGAGCCTGCGAACGGCGTCGGAGCGCTGTCGTTGTCCGCGGTGACGACGTAGGAGTACTCCGTGTCGGGTGCGAGATGCGCCAGCTCGGCATGGTAGGTCCAGACGGAATCGCCGTTGAGGCCGTCGATGTAGGTGCGCTGGACGGCGGGCACCTCAGTGCGGGGCAGATGCGGTCCGTGCAGCAGCACGCGCGCGCCAGGTGCCTGGTCGGGCGAGGCCCAGGACACCGTCATGCTGGTCGCCGGGTCGGCGCCGAAGGTCAGGTGGATCTGCTCGGGAGTGCCGTTGCTGGCTGCGGATGTGCTGGCCGCGGCCTGCTGGGCGCCGCGAAGCACTGGCATGGTGGCGAGGAGCCCGGCGGTGCCTGCGGTAGTGAGCACTTGGCGGCGTGACAGTCCTGATCCGGCTGGCTCGTCGGGAACGCTTGGCTGAACGTCTGCGGCAGTATCCATGCGGTCAGCGTTGCGCCTGGCCGTAAACCGCCGATGACGACTCAGTGACGAGTCGCGTCCATCGCAGTTAAGCCCTGTGCGACTCGCCAACGGGCATGTGCACTTCGAGTTCTGGCTGCGCCCGTCAGTGGTGCAGTGTCATCACGAGCACTGCGGCTGCGGCAACGACGACGACCAGCAGGCCTACCAGCCACCAGCGCCATGCTCGCGCTCTCGCGGGGCGCCGCGGCTCTGCCCGTACCGGCGGCGGTTGCGCCCTCGGGAGAGACGCTGGCGGCGGCACAGTGGGGACCATTGACCGCACCGGCATCCGGGGTCGCGGGGCCGAGGCGCGCGGTGCGTCTGATCCCGGCTGCACGACTGCCGGTGGCATGGGTGCCGATGACTGTTTCCCGGCCTGCCCGGCCGGCAGCGGTCGCACCCTGACCCGCCGGGGCGCTGGCCTGAAAGCGCTCGTGCCTGGTACTCGCTTGGGTAACTTTCCGCCGGCCTGGGGTCGCAGTGGCTGAGACGAGGCGAACTCGGAGGGCGCTACGGGAACAGAGGCCACTAGCCGCTCGGCCGGCATATCAGCGGCGCCGGCCTGGCCCGGCACTCGCCAGTTGACGCCGCGCACGCGTCGTGGCAGATCGCCGAATGATTCCAGCAGTGGACGGACGTCATCTGCCATGCTGCCCCCGGGCATTTGCTGCAACGCTGAGTAGTCGTATGACTACAGCGCAGCACAGCGGGGCCGGGCGATCAAGCGGAACGACGAAGTAGTCTCACGCGGTTGGGGACAACTCGCACCATCAAGACGAATTCGGGTCGCGAGTTGGCGGGATTTGAGTGATGTAGTCGGCGAAGCGGCGCAGGCTGGTCTCGAAGCCGCGGAGTGCTTCTGGTGCGGCCATCGCGGGTGGCACGTTCGTCTGATGGGTGACCACCTCAGTTCGCCCGTCGCCGAGATCGGCGAGCGTGATCGTGGTCGTCATGCCTCCCTCGATATCCGCTTCGGTCCACACCAGCAGCGCTGGTCGCCGCACGTCGCGGTAGATCGCGCGCATGGTGTAGCTGCTGCCATCCGCGTCGTTCACCATCACGGTCTCGAAAACCCCGCCCGGTCGCAGGTCGACGGTAATTCCGTCGACGGGCGCCGTGGTGCCATCCGGCCCCCAGAAGTGAGTCAGGTGCTCCGGCTGGGTCAGGCAGTCGAAGAGCAGCTCCGGGCTTGCGCGGTGCACCCGACGGTAGGTGAATTCGCCGGCCTGATTCATCGGCCTGCTCCCTCGCCGTGATCGGCTTGTTCCAGGGTGGCCAGGTGCTCGTCGAGCCTGTCGTACCGCTCGTGCCACTGCCGCCTGTGGCGCTCGATCCAGTCCGCCGCACCCCCGAAGCTGGTCGGCTCGATGCGGCACGGCCGGGCCTGGGCAGCTCGGGAGCGGGAGATCAGGCCGGCCCGCTCGAGGACCTTGATGTGCTTGGAGATGGCCTGCTGGGTCAGTGCGAACGGCTCGGCCAGCTGGTTGACGGTCGCCTCGCCGGCCGAGAGCCGGGAGAGGATCGCGCGCCTGGTCGGGTCAGCGAGCGCCGCGAATGTGACCGACAGCTCGTCGACGGCTCGCCCGGTGGCGGTGGCAGTCACCGGGCCGCCATCGACCAGGCCTTGGCGGCGCCGTCGCCTTCGAAGAACTCGCGGGGCACAGCGCGGCCGGCGAGCAGGGGCACCAAATCGTGGCTCCGACCGGTCAGCTGCGCGCCTTCGCCTGCAGACCAGTCGAGGTCGGAGGTGCTGACCCGGACGCCCTCGAGTGGGAAACCGAAGAGCGAGCGGCTGCCGCTGCTCGTCAGCGAGTCGAGCGTCATCGTCGTGGCTCGCTCCGGAATCTCGTACGCAAGGCCCAGCGGCCAGGCGATGTCCAGACCGTGGATGACGTCGTGGGTCAGCGCGCCAGTCAGCCCGCCGCCCGGCGGACACCACGGTGTCTCCGCGTTGTCGCGCAGCACGGCGACGAGCTCGGCCGGCGGCAGCTGGCTGTCCCGCTCAGCGATCTCGTCGGAGAACCTCGTGAAGTCGCCGCCGTAGCGCTGCAGGCCGGCCATGAAGTCCGGCTCGCTGATGCGGAAGGGCATCGTCTGGTGAGCGAGTACGTGCGCGGCGGTCCAGCCCGCGCACAGCGACGGCGACCGCCACTGATCGGCGGTCAGGGTGTCGAGCGCGGCAGCGAGCGCCCGCCGGTGCGCCGCGATGACGTTCATCATCTCTGATCCCTCCACTATCTCGGATCCATCCACATCTCTGAAGTTGTACAACTACTCAGTTTACAAAGATGGCGGACGAAGCGCAAGCGGCCCGCGAGGCCGGGGTTCCCTTGTCGCGCCTCATCGCCAGCGCGGCAGAACGCGAGATGCGCCGCCGTATCGGCCTGGCGGCCGTGGCCGAGTGGGAGGCAGAGCACGGCGCCTTCACGCCCGGCGAGCTGGCTGCGGCTCGAGCTGAGTTGGCCGCGGCGGACAGCGAGTACCTCCAGGACAGTGCAGGCGTGGCGTGATGCTCCCGTTCGTCTACGACGCGGACGCGCTGATCGCGCTGGACGGCGACGACCGTCGGATGTGGGCACGACACAAGCTCGCCCTCGACGAAGGCAGGGACATCCATGTACCCGCGATCGTCGTCGGCCAGGCCTGGCGCGACGGTCGTCGCCAGGTCCAGCTTGCGCGCGGGCTCGCGGGCTGCCTGGCGGACGCGGTCGGCCCCGTGACGAGCAAGGCCGCCGGAGTGCTCTGCGGACGGTCCGGTACCGCTGATGTTGTCGACGCGACGGTCGTGGTGATGGCGGCGGCGCTGCGTGCGATCATCTGGACGTCCGATGCGAACGACGTCAGGTCGCTGGCCCGTCAGTCGAGGATGCGGCCAGCCCTCGTTGTCCGGTCTGTCTGACTGCTCGCGCGGCCGCTCACGGGCGGCGTTCTGCATGTCGCCAGGGCTAAACCGAGATGGCGCCCGGTGTTCACTTATCTGCCCCGGCTAGTTCGCCTCTGACCCGGGCTGCGTCTCTAGCGTCTCAGCAATCCCGCGGTCCGCGGGCTCCCCAGGGAAGGACGTAGATGAAGAGACTGCATCGGCGGGTCATCGCCGCGAGCGCTATCGGTATCGCGCTCGCAGCGACCTGCGTCGGCACCGTGCTGGCCGCGCCCGGCATGCCTGACGACAACGTCTGGCCGTACGCCCAGGCTACGCCGCACGCCGCCGTGCTCGCGGCTGTCGGAGACATCGCGTGCGAGCCCGACGACTCGGAGAACGCCGCGACCCCCGCCAAGCTCAAGTGCGGCAGTCCGACCCTCGGCGGCACGGACGCCCAGTTCGCTACCGCCGACCAGATCGAGGGCATGCACCCAGACCTCGTTGCCTTGCTCGGTGACGAGCAGTACGAGGTCGGCAAGCTGACCGACTTCGAGGGCTCGTTCGACAAGTCGTACGGAGCGTTTAAGTTCCTGCAGCGCCCCGCGCCGGGCAACCACGAGTTCTACCCGTACGCCAAGAGCGGCGACAACGAGGCCGGGCAGAACGGCGACGGCTACTTCCAGTACTACAACGGCATGACGGAAAGTGGCTCGACGAGGCCGGGCGGCCAGGCCGGGCAGACCGGCGAGGGCTGGTACTCCTACGACCTCGGCTCGTGGCACATCATCTCGCTGAACATCGAGTGCAACTCACCGGCGTTCGGCAACAGCTGCGACCCGACGACGGGCGTGCTCGGCCAGGAGACGCAGTGGCTGGCTACTGACCTCTCCAGCGACCACGCCTCGTGCACCCTCGCGTACTGGCACCAGCCCACCTTCAGTTCGACCAACTCCCCGAGCGCAGAGGGCACGGCGGCGGACGCATGGTGGAAGCTGCTCTACGCGCACGGCGCGGATCTGATCCTGAACGGCCACGAGCACGTCTATGCGCGTACTGTGCCGCTAGACCCCAACGGCGTGCCTGACGTTAAGAAAGGCATCCCCGAGTTCATCATCGGGACCGGCGGCGAAGCACTCGACACGCTCGCACGCAATCCTGATGGCAGCTTCATGAACCCGAACGTCGTGACCGGGCAGGACCAGGCGTACGGCGCGATGAAGCTGACGCTCGGCGTCAACGGGTACTCGTGGGATTACCAGCCGGTGCTGGCGGCCAGCGGAGCGCCGGCCTCAGTGCTGAACTACGAGGACAACGGCAGCGCCACCTGCCACGGACCGGCGCCGCAGAGCTCCTGACGTATGCCAGTGGGCGCGGGCGACGGCCTGGCCGCCGTCCGCGCCCACCACTTGCTCAGCGCCCGTGCGCCTCACGGGCCGTACCGGTAGATAGCTCCCTGGCTGGATTCCGACCCGTCCGGCGAGAAGTTGAAGAGCGTGGCCGCGCCCCACAGCGACGTTGAGCCGGGAACCAGGGCCAGGCTGCCGATTTGGGCTTCGAGGCTGTCCTGCGTCGGTACCGGCTGCTGGCTCCAGTGGTCGTTCAGGAAGTGGAATAGATCCTCAGTAGCGGAGTTCACCGCGAAGCCGGAGACCCAGAAGCCGCCCTGTCCATCCGATGCCATGTCCTCGTTGAATAGGGCGATCGTGGCGGGCACATTCACGGAGTGCCAGCTATTGCCGTTCCAGTGCAGGAGCAAGACACCAGGGCCAAAGCCGCAGGGCGGGCACGTGGTCAGCAATCCGGCGGTAACCCAGACATCACTGGGACTGTTCGCGAGGATGCTGGTGGGCTGGAACAACGTGCCTGCGGGCAGCTTCAGGCCGGAGGCATCCGGTATGGGGATGGTTTCCCAGCCGCTGCCGGTCCAGTGGGCAGCCGCGTTGGTGGCCGCGTTTGCGCCAAAGTCCTCCTGGCCGAGGATCCAGAGGTCGTTGCTGGAAAGGGCGCTGATCACGTTTGGCACCACGGGTGGGGTAGGCAGCTCCGTCCAGGTCTGGCCGTCGTAGTGCGCCGCGTAGGCGCTGAAGACCGCGTTAAAGAAGTCGCCGGTGACGCCGAATGCCCAGGCGTCGCTGGGGCTGAACACCGCGGCGGCCGTGAAACTCAGGCCACCTTCGGCTGCGGGCATGGTGGTTTCCGTCGTGCCCGAGTCAGTCACGTGCACCCCGTACCCGACGTTGTTCATGTCGGCGCCGAAAATCCATGTGTTGCTGGCCGAGCTTGTGCCGACGACCACGCCGAAGCCGGACCCGCCAATGTTGCTGTCGGGCAGGTTAAACGGTTGCCAGCTCTGACCGTCCCACCGCTGCACAGCCGCACCCAGCGTCGAGCAGAAGGCATCACCGCAGCCGATGCCGGTGACCCAGGCGTTACCGGGGCTGGATGCAGCGACATCAGAGAACTGAGTCGCACCGGCGGGGTCGCCCACCACCGAGGCGATCTGCCAGGTCGCCTGTGAGGCGGACGCGGGAGCAAAGCCGATCGCGCCGGTCAGGGCGAGTGTGGCGGCTGGAACTAAAGCGCGGAACAAGAAACGACGGGCCATGGCCGTCCCGCTTTCTCCGGGTGCGACCACGGCGGCGCACCAACCGGCAGTATGGTACATGACCGGCTAATACGCTTCTAGGATGATTTTGGTAAAGATCAGCTATCGGAAAAGCCGGCAGCCACCTTTACCGCGACCTTAACCGCGCCATTGTCTCCGACCAACGCGGCCTGAGAGTCGACCTCGCCGGCTGGCCGCACCGTGAGGTCGACGGCGAGGGTCTCGCGCGTGATGAAGGCAGAGTGCGCGCGCACTGCGTCGGCGACGTCGCCGTCGGCGCCCACCGTCAGCCTGATCCGGTCGGACACCGCGAGCCCGGCGTCGCGGCGGGCCTGCTGCACGACGCGGACGACATCCCGCGCGGTGCCCTCGGCAGCCAGTTCGGGCGTCACGATAATGTCCAGCTCAACGAGGCCGGTGCTGCCGGCCAGCGCGGCCGTGGAGTCGGGATGCGCAGCCGCCAGCCGCACCTCGTACTCACCGGCCTCGAGCTCGACTCCGGCGGCGCTGACACGCTCGCCGATGCGCTCCACGTTCCCCGCCTTGACGGCGCGGATGACATCCTGCACCTTGGCGCCCAGCCGCGGCCCGAGCACGCGCGGGTTGACGGTCAGCTCGAACGTGCCGAGGCTGGCGGGATCGGCCGACAGCGTCACCTCCTTGACGTTCACCTCGTCGCGGATGAGGTCGGCGAACGGCGCGAGCGCGTCAGCCCCGGGATGCGCGATCGTGAGCCTGGCGAGCGGCAGCCGGACGCGGAGCTGGCGGGCCTTGCGCAGGCCGAGCGCCGTGCTGCAGACGGCGCGGACCAGGTCCATGGCGTCCGCGAGCGACTCGTCAGCCGGCCAGGCTTCCAGGCGCGGCCAGTCGGTCAGGTGCACGCTCTCCCCGCCGGTCAGCCCGCGCCAGATCGCCTCGGTCGTGAGCGGCAGCAGTGGCGCAGCGGCGCGGCTCACCGCCTCCAGCACGGTCCACAGCGTGTCGAGCGCGCCGCTGTCGCCCGCCCAGAACCGGTCACGGGACCGACGGATGTACCAGTTCGTCATCACCTCGAGGTACTCGCGGAGCTGCTGGCACGCCGCGCTGACGTCATAGACGTCGAGCGCCTGCTCGAGCTGCGCGACCGCGGCACGGGTCTTGGCCAGGATGTACCGGTCGAGCACGTGCTCGCTGGTCGTGGCGGCGTGCGCCTGGTAGTTCTCGGCGTTCGCGTACAGGGCGAAGAAGTAGTACGAGTTCCACAACGGCAGGATCGCCTGGCGCACGGCATCGCGAATACTCGGCTCGTTGACGACCAGGTTCCCGCCGCGCAGGATCGGGCTGGCCATGAGGAACCAGCGCATCGCGTCCGAGCCGTAGGTGTCGAACACCTCGTTGACGTCGGGGTAGTTGCGCAGGCTCTTGGACATCTTCTGGCCATCGCTGCCGAGGATGATGCCGTGGCTCACGCAGCTGCGGAACGCGGGGCGGTCGAACAGCGCGGTCGCCAGCACGTGCAGCGTGTAGAACCAGCCGCGGGTCTGGCCGATGTACTCGACGATGAAGTCGCCTGGGTAGTGGGAGTCGAACCAGTCGGCGTTCTCGAACGGGTAGTGCACCTGCGCGAACGGCATCGAGCCGGACTCGAACCAGCAGTCAAGCACTTCGGGCACCCGGCGCATGGTGGACCGCCCCGTCGGGTCGTCCGGGTTCGGCCGGGTCAGCTCGTCGATGCCGGGCCGGTGCAGGTCGTCGGGCCGCACACCGAAGTCACGCCCGATCTCCTCCAGCGACCCGTACACGTCCGTGCGCGGGTAGTTCGGGTCATCGCTCTGCCAGACCGGGATGGGCGAGCCCCAGAACCGGTTGCGGGAGATCGACCAGTCCCTGGCGTTCTCCAGCCACTTGCCGAACTGGCCGTCCTTGACGTGCTCGGGCACCCAGGTGATCTGCCGGTTCAGCTCGACCATCCGGTCTCGGAACTTCGTCACCTCGACGAACCAGCTGGACACCGCCTTGTAGATGAGCGGGTTCCGGCACCGCCAGCAGTGCGGGTAGGAGTGGGAATAGGTCTCCTGGCGGACCAGGCTGCCCGCCTCGCGCAGCTTGGCGGTCAGGCCGGGGTTGGCCTCGAAGACGTGCTGGCCCTCGAAGTCGGGCACCACGCTGGTGAACCGGGCTCGCTCGTCGACGGTCAGCACCGTCGGGATGCCGGCCTCGGCGCAGGCTGCGGCGTCGGCCTCGCCGTAAGCCGGGGCCATGTGCACCACTCCGGTCCCGTCTTCCGTGGTGACCTCGTCGGAGAGGACTACCCGGAACGCCCCGGCCGTGCCGAACTTCGCGTCATCGGTGAGGTAGTCGAACAGCGGCTCGTACCGCCGCCCGGCTAGCTCTGAGCCGGTCAGCTCGCCGACGACTGCGGCGCCTTCCAGCTCTCGCTCGTAGGCGGCCTGCCGGTCACGGGCCAGGATGTAGCGGTCGCCGTCCTTGTCCAGCACGACGTAGCTGATGTCAGCGCCTACGGCGCACGCCTCGTTGGAGGGCAGCGTCCACGGCGTGGTGGTCCAGGCGAGCAGCCACTCGCCGGTCTCCAGCCGGAACCGCACGGTGACCGACGGGTCCTGGCGCTCGGCATAGACGTCGTCGTCCATCCGCAATTCGTGGTTGGACAGCGGGGTCTCGCACCGCCAGCAGTACGGCAGCACCTTGAAGCCCTGGTAGATCAGGCCTTTGTCCCAGAGCTGCTTGAAGGCCCACATGACGCTCTCCATATAAGAGAGGTCAAGGGTCTTGTAGTCGTGGGCGAAGTCGACCCAGCGAGCCTGCCGGGTGACGTAATCGTGCCACTCGCGGGTGTAGCGGAGGACCGACTCGCGGCAGGCGTCGTTGAACGTGCCGATGCCCATCTCGACGATCTCAGGTTTGCCGGAGATGCCGAGCAGCCGCTCGGCCTCCACCTCGGCCGGCAGGCCGTGGCAGTCCCAGCCGAACCGCCGCTCGACGCGCTTGCCCTGCATGGTGCGAAAGCGCGGCACGACGTCCTTGACGTAGCCAGTGATCAGATGGCCGTAGTGAGGCAGCCCATTGGCGAACGGCGGGCCGTCGTAGAAGACGAACTCGCTGTCAGGGCTGCTGGCCGGGCGCCCCTCGACCGACTTGCGGAACGTGTCGTGGTCCGCCCAGTAGGCGAGCACGCCCTCTTCGAGCTCAGGGAAACTCGGCTGGGCCGGCACTCCGTTCCCAGCCTGGCCTGCGGCCTTGCCGGTCTCGGCACGGGGATAAACGCTCATCGGGTGGTACGTCCTTGCGGCGCGGCTGGTGCCGGTGGGCTGGTCGCGCGAGGACGACGCGCCCGCTCCCGCGCGGGCGTACCGCGGTACCACCTCGCTTGCCGCCGGCTGTGCTGCTGGCACAGCGGCCGACGACCGCTTGTTGGCCGGCTATTACGGGCCGGACCCGTCCGGGTCTAGTCAGGCCGCCTTGGAGCAGCCCTTTCTTCCGGAGGCTCCCCGGTGATAGCCGGATCGTCGCCTTGTGTAGCAGAGTCTAGCTGGTAGTGACAGCCGGCGGCGCCGGAGTATTCCGCCGGAGCTCGTCGTAGCCGGCTGCGACGCTCTTAGGCACGCACATGCGCCAGGCATCGAGGACAAGCTCGTGCATCTCCGCGCGGTCGATGGCGGCCAGCCGCACCTGCACCCAGTGATAGCGCAGGTCGGCTTGGCCCGGCATCAGGAACTTGCCCGGCTCGGCGGCGACCAGGGCGGTCCGCTCCTCCTTCGGGAAACCGAAGCCCATGATCGTCTCGTCCCTGGAGAAGGCCAGGAACACGATCCGGCCGACCCGGAACTTCACCCGGTCGCGGACTAGCGCCTCGTAGGCGCGCGGCAGCGTGCTGGCGAACGCGCGCACATCCTCGATGGTGACCACGCTGCCAGTCTTGTGCACAGGTCTGACAATCCGCTCGTTGGCTAACGACGCGGGCTCGCCGGCTCGCACATCCTGGCCGCGAGCCTAAGGTCGCCATAGTCTCGAGGAATGAGCAAGCGGCTGCCGCTGTTCCCGCTCGGAAGCGTCCTGTTCCCCGGCCTGGTGCTGCCGCTGCACATCTTCGAGCCGCGATACCGGCAGCTCGTCGAGGACCTGCTGGCTGGTCCAGAGCCCCGGCAGTTCGGGGTGATCGCGATCAGGCGCGGCCGGGAGACGGGGGTCGACGGCGTATCCGCCCTGTATGAGACCGGCTGCACCGCGGTGCTGCGACAGGTCGAGCGGCTGGAGGACGGCAAGTTCGACCTGGTCACCGTCGGCGCGCAGCGGTTCCGGCTGGCGGAGCTGGGCGAGCCCGCGCCGTATCTTTCCGGCGCGGTGGAGCTGCTGCCGGACGATGTGGGCGACGCGGCCGAGGCTGGGGTCGCGGTGCAGGCCGTGCAGCAGCAGTTCCGGGCCTACCTCAACCTGCTGGCCGATCGTGGCGGAGTCCGGGTCACCGTCCCTGAACTGCCGGACGAGCCGGTGCTGCTCTCCCATCTGGTCGCGGCCGCCATCGTGGTCGACTTGCCGGATAAGCAGCGGCTGCTGGAGGAGCCGGATGCGGCCCGGCGGCTGGCAGCCGAACGAACCCTGCTGGCCAGGGAGATCCGGATGACCAAGTCTCTGACCACGACACCGGCTCCGGACCTCCGTTACGCGCCCTACAGCCAGAACTAGCCTGCATGCCTGGCCGCCGCAACGCCGCCTTTGAACTGCGGCAATGGGCGGAGCAGGAAGGCGTGGAAATCTTCGCCCTGAAGCCCTGCGGTCGGCCACCCGACTCCGTCGCGGATCAGTTTCCGCGCACGCTGGGGTTGGGCGCTGATGCTTTCACAGGTGGAACTCCTGCCGTCGCTTGGCGCCCTGGGCGCTACTTCGAGATCACGATCATCGACGCTGATCACGTACGTCGTTCTGGATTCGCGCGCGTCCGCACCGAAGTCCACGACGTGCATTATGACCTTGACCGAATGATCGACTTCGTCTGGTTAACGTCGAAGCAGCTGAACTGGAGGGACCGGCCCCCTCGGCGCTCGGCCGCGCCGCCTCCTGATCGTGCGGAAGGCTGGTATACCGACCACACGGGCGCGCATGAGCTGCGATGGTACTCGGTAGGGACGCCGACCGATCTGGTCAAGGACGGGTCGATCGAGAGCCGAGATCCGCCCCCTCCTATCGGAGTTTCGTGACCAGGCGGCCCTAGCCAGCCGAGGCCGCGCGGAGCGCTACCGCCGCCTCTGCGGTCACCAGCTGGAACGTGAACGTCTCCTGCAGATACAAGGTGACCTCGGCGTCGGTGTGCGACAGGTAGCCGATCGAGAGGTCCTGCCCGAGGTAAAGGCTGAAGTCGCCGCCGCGCGCGGACACCACGACCGCGCCCGAGATCGCCGGCGCCCAGATCAGCTCGCCGTCCACGACGTCGCGCAGGTGCCGGACAACGGGGTAGCCATGGTGGCTGGTTTCGCTGACCGCCGTGAAGGCCTCGGCCGACAGGACCGCCGTGTACGGTCCGCCGACCCCAGCTGCCCGCAGCTGACTCGCTGCCTGAGCGAACGCGAGCGGGTAGTCCGAGACCTGGGCTGGCAGGATGAGCGGCGGGTTGCTCGCGCCGGGCACGATGCCGCCGATACCGGCTGCGGGGTAGCCAGCGAAGATGGCCTGGTCCTCGGCGGCCGCGATCTGCCTCGCGGCAGACCTAGCCGGCTGCCAGTCGGAGTCGAGCGCTCCGCGCGCCACATCGTCGATCTGCTCCCGGCTCAGCGCGAACGGCAAGCGCAGCTCGACCAGAGGCAGGACCTGGCGCTGCCGCGCCTCGATGTCGCCTGACGGCGGGTTCACGCTCACCTGGTGGCCCGTCCCCACGGCCGCGAGCGCCAGGCCGTCGGGCCCGTGCACGTCCACGATGCGGCGCCCGGCCAGGTACCGCCTGAGCGTCCGTGCCGTCTCCTGCTCGATCGCGGCCCAGGCCTCGTCCGAGATGGGCGCGAGCTCGCGGTGCAGGTTGTTCATGGGGTGTTGCCTCCTCGCAGGCTGCCGATGCTGAGCGAGCCGGCGCTGACAGCCGGGCCTGGCGTCACTGGCTGGATGATGTCGGCGTCGGCCTCCGGTGCTGCGGCACTGTCCAGGCCATCGAGCATCGGCTGCGACGGCACGAAGAACAGGTTCCCGGTGACCGCTCGGCTGAAGTCCAGGATCCGGTCGTAGTTGCCGGGCGGTGAGCCGACGAACATGTTCTGCAGCATCTGCTCGGTGGTCGCCGGGGACCGGGCGTAGCCGATGAAATAGGTGCCGAACTCGCCTGGTCCGACGGCGCCGAACGGCATGTTGTCCCGGAGGATCTTGATCTCCTCGCCGTCGACGTCGATGGTGGTCAGCGCGTTGTGCGCGGACGACGGCTTGACGTCGTCGGCTAGCTCGATGTCATCCAGCTTTGTCCGGCCGATGATCTTCTCCTGCTCGTCGATCGGAACGCCGTTCCAGGCGTCCAGGTCGTGCAGGTACTTCTGAATGATCACGTAGCTGCCGCCCGCATACGCCGGCTCCTCGGCGCCGATGATCGCAGCCTGCACCGCAGCCGTTCCTGTCGGGTTCTCCGTACCGTCGACAAAGCCCAGCAAATCGCGCTCGTCGAAGTAGCTGAAGCCATGCACCTCGTCCGCCACGGTTGCCGCGCCGGCCAGCCGGGTCATGATCTGCTGGGCAAGCTGGAAGCACAGGTCCATCCTGGTGGCCCGGATGTGGAACATCAGGTCGCCCGGGGTGCTGACGGCGTGGCGCCCGTCCGCGCGGATCTCGCGGAACGGATGCAAGCCGGCGGGCCTGGCGAGTCCGGTCAGCCGGTCCCAGGCCGACGGGCCGATACCGGTTACGCAGCTCAGCCGCCCGCTCAGGTCGCGGAACCCGACCGCCCTGACCAGGCCGGATACATCCGCGCACAGCCCCCTGGCGATCCTGGCGCTGGCCTCGTCTGAGTTGACGACCACGACCAGGAAGATCGCCGCCTTGGTCAGCGGCGCGGCAACCGGCTGGGGCTCTGGAGGAGCAGCTGTGCCCACCGGGACATCTTGTCGCACGCCCGCGTCGTGCTGTCATCGGCCCGCCGGAATGGCTCACCCGCCCACCTGGTTTGCTTCGAGTAGGCGACCGCGGGAGGACGCGATGAGCACGACGACGCATGCTGGCGGTGCCAGCCCGGTCGACTTCGCCACCTACGGGGACTACGGGGATTTCCGCCCCAGAAAGCCGGCTGCCACCGCTGCCGCGGGCGAGTTTGTCCGGCCGGCTTATCCGTTCCAGGGCCGGATCACGGCGGATGGATCAAGCGGGTATCCGGCGGAGCCCGGCCGTTACCATCTCTACATTTGCTGGGCCTGTCCGTGGGCGAACCGCACGGCGATCGTCCGCGAGCTGCTCGGCCTCCAGGACGTCATCTCGCTGTCCGCGGTCGATCCGGTGCGCGACGGTCGCGGCTGGGCCTTCCGCCAGGGCGATGGCTACGGCCTTGACCCGGTGAACGGCTTTGAGTTCCTCCGTGAGGCCTACGAGGCGACCGAGCCCGGTTATGACGGGCACATTTCTGTGCCTGTGCTGTGGGACAAGCAGACCAGGCGCATCGTCAGCAACAATTTTCCCGACATCACGCTGGACCTGGACACCCAGTTCGGCTTGTGGGCCAACCCGGCGTATGACCTGTACCCGGAGCCGCTCCGGGCGCAGATCGACCAGCTCAACGATGTCGTCTACGCGACCGTGAACAACGGCGTTTACCGGTCCGGGTTCGCCACCTCGCAGACGGCCTACCACGACGCCGTAACCCGGCTGTTCGCGACGCTCGACGACCTCGAGCAGCGGCTGGCCACGCAGCGGTATCTGCTCGGCAGCTCGATCACCGAGGCCGACGTCCGGCTGTACGTGACGCTGGCCCGCTTCGATGCGGTGTACTACTCGCATTTCAAGTGCAACCTGCGGCGGATCGCCGACTACCCGAACCTGTGGGGTTACACGCGCGACCTGTACTCGGTACCTGCGTTTGCCAGCAACACCAGGTTCGACCAGATCAAGCGGCACTACTACACGACGCACCCGCACCTGAACCCCTCGCGGATCGTGCCGGACGGGCCGCTGCTCGATTGGAGCGCTCCATCCGGCCGGGAGCGCCTCGGGACGGGAGCGTGACGAGATGACTCAGTATGCGGATGCAGCCGACCTGGTGGGGCGGTCGGCCGCGGCCCTGGTTGTCGGCATTCCCGAGCAGCCGGCCGACGACGGGTTCTTCGGCCCGGCGAGCGTGGCGTGGCGGATCAGCGGCGACCTGACGGCTCCGGTTGCCGGGCTGCGCGCGCTGATCATCCAGGCGCTGCACCCCCTGGCGATGGCGGGCGTAGACCAGCACAGCAACTGGCGCGCCGATCCCGTCGGCAGGCTCGCCGCCACGTCGGCTTACGTGTCGACGATTACCTTCGGGGAACGGGCTGGCGCCGAGCGCGCGGCCGCTCGCGTGCGGCGGATCCATGAGCGGGTGAGCGGCGTCGACTCGGTGACCGGCCGGGAGTACAGCGCCAGCGACCCTGCGCTGCTGCTGTGGGTGCACGCGGCGCTGGTCGACTCGAACCTCGCCGCGCGGGAGCTGTTCGGCGTCCCTGTGCCACCGGACGACGCTGATCGCTACGTCGAGGAGATGGTCGTCGCGGCGGAACTGGTGGGCGTTCCGGCTGCGGACGTCCCGGACAGCGTCGCCGCGCTAGGCCGATATCTGGCGTGGGTAAGGCCGCAGCTGCGCCGCACGCCGGCGGCGGAGGAGTCCGCTGCCTACCTGCTCGATCCGCCAGGCCTTGACGAGGAGGTGGCCGAGATCTGGCAGGACATCAGGGAGGCGGTGCTGATCTGCCTGCCGGACTGGGCAAGGCAGCTGTACGGGTTCGCCGCGCCCGAGCTGACCGGCAGGCGCCGGGAGGAGATCCGACAGGCGCTGGGCGTGCTCGATGCGGTCTTCCTCGGCGAGCCAGGCGTACTCGAGGCCCGGCAGCGCATCACCTTGCGGATGCGAGCGGCAGCCCCCGCATGAGACGTGCTTTGCGGGTGCTCGCAGCGCTGACCGCGGGCACGGCGGTGACGGCCGCTGGCGTGGCGCTGGTCAGGCGGCGAGTCGGCCGGCTGCGCTTCGAGCGCGGCGTTGCGGCGGCTCAGCTGGCCGTACGCGGCGGCCTGCGGTACGCGGGCAGCGCGCCGCGGCTATTCATGGCTGCGGGCGAGGAGCGTCAGCAGCTGCGCACCGACCTAGCCATGCAGACGGCAGACGACGTGACGGCGACCCTCGGCACCATGAAGGGCGTCATGGTCAAGCTGGGCCAGATGGCCAGCTACGTCGACGAAGGGCTCGCTCCGTCCGTGCGGAGGACTCTCAGCCGGCTGCAGGACAGCGTGCCACCGATGAGTGCTGAGCTGGCGGCCGGGGTGATTGCCGAGGAGCTCGGAGCGCCGCCCGAGCAGATATTCGCCCGCTGGGACAGCCAGCCCATCGCCGCAGCCTCCATCGGGCAGGTCCACCGGGCCATCACCAGGGACGGGCTCGCGGTCGCGGTCAAGGTGCAGTACCCGGGCATCGCCGAGATGATGGCGGCCGACCTGGACAACGTGTCGCTGCTGCGCCGCATGCTGCGGGTGACCGCGCCGAGCCAGGACGTCGACAGCCTGGTAGCCGAGCTGCGCGATCGGGTGCTGGAAGAACTCGACTACCGCCGCGAGGCGGCCAACCAGCAGCGGCTGCACGACTACTTCGCGGGTCACCCGACGATCTCGATTCCCGGCATCGTGCCGGAGCTGTCCACCCGGCGAGTC
>DASQIW010000104.1:0-13840 GCA_035631375.1 Streptosporangiaceae bacterium | reverse complement strand
CCGGCGATCTTGCGGAGCGCCTGCGACATCAGCCGGGCCTGCAGGCCGACGTGGCTGTCCCCCATCTCGCCCTCGATCTCGGCCTTCGGCACCAGGGCGGCGACCGAGTCGATGACGATGATGTCGATGGCGCTGGAGCGGATCAGCATGTCCGCGATTTCCAGTGCCTGCTCGCCGGTGTCCGGCTGGGATACCAGCAGCGCGTCGATGTCGACGCCAAGCTTCTTGGCATACTCGGGATCGAGCGCGTGTTCCGCGTCGATGAAGGCCGCAATCCCGCCTGATTTTTGTGCATTTGCTATGGCATGCAACGCAAGCGAAGTTTTTCCGCTGCTCTCGGGTCCGTATATCTCGATGATCCGGCCGCGCGGGAAGCCGCCGACGCCGAGCGCCACGTCCAGGGAGATGGAGCCGGTCGGGATGACCTCGACTGGAGCGCGGGTGTCGTCACCGAGCCGCATGATGGCGCCGCGGCCGAACTGGCGCTCGATCTGCGCGAGCGCGACCTCCAGGGACTTGTCCCTGTCGCCACCGCTCGCGCCCTTGCCGCTACCCGCCTTGTCGTTCGGTGCCATCTGAAGCTCCTGTCGGGGAAGAACGAGGGGCTACGCCGAGCCACTCGCGTGCGCGTGGCCTTATCAATACCGCCGACGGAGACCCGTCGGGCGAGTTTGCTCACCTGCTGGCCGAGACGTTACGCGGACCCACTGACAGTCGTGCCTGCTGCGGCTTCGCGCCTCGTTCTCCGGCCATCCCCAGGGTGCGGACGACCACCAGTGAGCTCACTCTAACGAACAATTGTTCGATCATGAAGCAAGACACGCCGACCGGCCGGCACAGTCTCGCCACCGCGCATCCACGACCAGCTCGGCGTCATCGAAGCCGCCACGCCGACGGGCGAACACGGGCTAGCCTCGCGTCCATGCGAAAGCTGATCGTTAGCAACTTCCTGACGCTGGACGGTTACTACGAGTCGGTCAACAAGACGTTCGACCGATTCTTCGACTACTGGCACGAGGACTACGGCGCGAACGAGGCATTCGACCACTACAACACCGAGCTGTTGCGCGCCGCCGACACGCTGATCCTCAGCGGGCGGACCTCCTTCCAGACCAACAAGGACTACTGGGTGTCCTACCTGGACACCCCCGGTGGCACCGCCATCAGGTACGAGTACGCAGAGCTGATCCGCGACATAGACAAGTACGTCGTCTCCGACACCATCGCCCCGGATGACCTGGCACTCTGGCGAGACAACACCCACATCATCCGCGGCCCAGACCTCTACACGCAGATCGCCGCGCTCAAGGCCCGGCCAGGCCGGCGCCCCATCCTCATTCAGCTGAGCAGGCAGCTCTGGAATGACCTGCTCGTCCATGACCTGGTGGACGAGTTGCATCTGACCATCTTCCCGATAATCGCTGGCGAGGGGATTCCGCTGTTCACGGGGCGCCCGCCCGTCTCGCTCAGGTTGCTGTCCACCCGAACCTGGCCAGACTCAGGCAACATCCTGGCGATCTATCAGCCAATCCTCCGCGAACCTGCGCCGGAGTAAGGGAACACCGCCGCTCGCACCCGCGCCACGCCAACAGCTGAGGAGAACTCCATGCCGGGGCGCGAGGGCCGGGCCCAGCGGCAACCCGACCTCCGCACCCGCCGGGGCCATGTCCTCCAGGGGCGGGTCTACCGCTGCCGCTCGGGCACCCGGAAAGCCTCGCAAACTGCCCGCCAGACGACCTTGACGTCCTCGCCATCGGCGAGTGCCTGGTTGACGGTCCGGCCGCCAAGATCAGCCAGGACATGGTCCTGCGCGACGCTCTGTGCATAGACGTCACCGAACTGCTCGCGCATCTTCGCCCAGAACACTGTCAGCCGCACGCGCGCCAGGTTAACCGGCTCAGCCGCGGACCGACAAACAGTCCGCCAGATGATCGCGAAGACTCGTTGTGACGCGGGGTGTCAAGAAAGACTTCACGATCACGAAACGCGTCGGCCGGTTACGGTCGCTGGCCGGTGGCCAGCAGGTGCGAGCCCAGCCCGATCAGCTCAGGCACCCGCTCAAGGGCCCGGGCGCTGTCCATGATTACCTTGCGCGCCGCCGGATCCGCCATCCGCTCCTTCAGGTCAGGAAGCAGGAACGCGCCGCACTCGACGCTCACCACGTCGGTAGCAACCAGGCCGGCCAGGCCAAACTCATCCCGCAGCTGTCCTGGCCGGTGCGTGTAGGCCGTGAACCAGCCAGGCGCCAGCGGAGGAATCACCCCGGTCCGCTCCAGCGGGCCGACAGCCTCCAGCATCTCCGGTACCTGCTCGTAGAGCCGCAGCCTGAGCACTGCGTCGTAGCGCGCCGCCCAGCGCGAGATCGCAGCGCCGAACACCGGACCGCCTGGCTGGACGACGCGACAGGCCTCACGCAGCGCCTGGATCCGGTCAGCCCGCCTGGTCAGGTGATACAGCGGCCCGAGCAGTAGCACGGCGTCCACGCTCGCATCCGTCAGGTCGAGGTCGCGCGCGTCACCAAGGGCCGAGTCGATGGCCGGCCTCGCCCCCGATTCCGCGTCAGCGGCAGCGGCCGCGAGCAGCTGCTCCACATGGAGCGGAACGACATCGCGGTGCACGACTCGGTAACCCAGCCCCGCCAGCCACAGCGCGTACCGGCCAGGACCGCCGCCGATGTCGGCGACGACGGCAGGCGGCGGAGGCAGGCGCCGGAGCACGATCTCCTGCGTACGCTCGAACTCCAGCTGCCCGGCGTTGGACGCGACGAGCCGATCTTCCTCCTCGCCCATTTCGTAGTGCTCGAGCATCGCGGCGGCGTAGCGGTCCTCACGCATATTGCGATCATGGCGCGGGCCGTCGCTTGATCGCAGCGCATTTTCCGGCAGCTGCGTCGGGCGAAAGCTGGGTGACAGAACCTTTAACCCTTGCGTGACAGAAGGTTCCGGGCTACCCGCTGTCAGAACCGTCGGTTACGCTTATTAAGCGCGCCCACGCCGACGTGGCCAGTCGCAACCGGCCCTACCAGTGCGTGAGCAGCCAGCCGAGACTCCGGAGGCAGCTATGACCCGCCCGACCGACAGCTGCGGTATGCGGCTCGTCAGCCGGCGTCACATCGACCTGCTCCGGGTTTCCAGCGCGATCTGTCGCGCCTCCTGCTGACTGAGGTTCCGACCTCTACCCGCACCCGCACAGCCGACCCAGGCACACGAGCCGGGCGGCACGAGCTAGTGCCCGCAGCACGCCAGCAGAAGGACTCCCGTCATGCCATCCCAGCCGCAGCGCGGCCAGGGTCAGTGGGCCCTCGGCCACCATGAGCCGCTCAATCCTGCCGAGCGCTTCAAGAAGGACGACAACGGGCTGCACGTCCGCGAGCGCATCCTGAACCGCTACTCCGTCCTCGGTTTCGACTCGATCGACCCCACCGACCTGCGCGGCAGGTTCCGCTGGTGGGGCCTCTACACCCAGCGCAAGCCCGGCATCGGCGGCGGCAAGACCGGCGCGCTGGAGGATGCCGAGATCGAGGACCCCTTCTTCATGATGCGGGTCCGCATCCCCGGCGGGCAGCTGACGGCCGGTCAGCTCCGGGCTGTTGCCGGCGTGGCGAAAGAGTACGGTCGCGACCTCGCCGATGTCACCGACCGGCAGAACGTCCAGTTCCACTGGCTCCGCATCGAGGACATCCCCGCCGTCTGGTCCCGCCTCGAGGAAGTCGGCCTGTCCAGCCAGGAGGCCTGCGGCGACGTGCCGCGCAACATCCTCGGCTGCCCCGTGGCCGGACTCGACGCCGACGAGATCCTCGACGCCAGCGCCGTGCTGCACGACACCAACGCGATCGCGACGAGCCGCGAGGACCTTGCTAACCTGCCGCGCAAGTTCAAGACCGCGATCTCCGGCTGCACCCAGCAATGCACCGCGCACGAGATCAACGACATCTCCTTCGTCGGCGTCATCGGCCCAGACGGCCAGCCAGGCTTCGACCTATGGGTCGGCGGCGGCCTATCCACGAACCCGATGCTCGCCCAGCGCCTCGGCGCTTTCGTACCGCCCGAGCGCGTGCCGGAGGTCTGGGTCGGCGTGACGAGCCTGTTCCGCGACTACGGATACCGCCGGCTGCGCAGCCGGGCGAGGCTAAAATTCCTCGTCGCCGACTGGGGCACCGAACGGTTCCGGGAGGTTCTCGAGCGCGAGTATCTGGGCGGGAACGGGCTAGCTGACGGCCCGCAGCCGCCGGTACCCGCGCCTGGGTCTCGCGATCACCTCGGCGTGCACCGGCAGCAGGACGGCCGGTACTACGTCGGCATCGCCCCCCACACCGGGCGCACGTCAGGGACGCAGCTCTGGCAGGTCGCCGACCTCGCTGAGGAATACGGCTCAGGCCGGGTCCGGACCACCGTCGAGCAGAAGCTGCTGGTCCTCGATGTTCCCGAGCACCGGGTCGCCGAGCTGGCGGCCGAACTCGAGGCGATCGACCTGCAGGCCAGTCCCAATGTTTTCCGGCGCGGCACGATGGCGTGCACCGGAATCGAGTTCTGCAAGCTGGCCATCGTCGAGACCAAGGGCCGCGCCCGCGACCTGTATACCGAGCTGGCCAGGCGGCTGCCGGACTTCGACACGCCGATCACCATCAACGTGAACGGCTGCCCCAATTCGTGCGCTCGGTTCCAGCTCGCCGACATCGGCCTCAAGGGCTCGATCGTCGACGGGGAGGAAGGCTTCCAGATCCACCTGGGCGGCTCACTCGGTGCTGAGCCCGGATTCGGCCGCAAGCTGCGCGGGCTCAAGGTCACCGCGGACGGGCTGACCGACTACGTCGAACATCTGCTGCGCACCTACCAGGCCGACCGGGCCGAGGGCGAGCAGTTCGCGACCTGGGTTCGGCGCGCCGATCCGGAGCTGCTCACGCAGGCGGGAGCTCAGTCATGACCGGGGAGCGGCAGGTCCCCTTCTACTGCCCGTATTGCGGTGAGGAGAACCTGCGTCCGGCCGGAGCCGACGCGGGCGACTGGGAGTGCCGCGCGTGCGCCCGCGGCTTCAGCCTGAAGTTCGTCGGCGTGCTGCGGCCCGCGCCGCATGACCCGCACCAGCGGAGCTTGTCGTGACCGGCGCCGCGGGCAGCATGCCTGAAAGCGATGGCGCAGGCGAACCGCCCCGTTACCCCCTCATGGTTGACCTGGCCGGGCGGCGCGCGGTCGTCGTCGGCGGCGGACGCGTCGCCCTGCGCCGGACTCGCACCCTGCTGGAGTCCGGGGCGAACGTCGTGGTCATCGCGCCGACCATACTGCCGGAGCTGGCCGCGCTGCCGGTCACGGTGCTGCCGCGGCGGTACCGGGATGGCGATCTCGCTGCTGCGTGGCTGGTACACGCGGCCACCGACGACCCGCTGATCAACGCGCAGGTGGCGGGCGAGGCGGAGCGGACCAGGATCTGGTGCGTCCGAGCTGACGACGCCGCCTCGTCACCTGCCTGGACACCAGCGGTGAGCACGCAGGGTGAGATCACCGTCGCGGTCACGTCGGGCGGGGATCCGGTTCGCTCCCAGCGGCTCCGCGCCGCGATCGCTGTGGCGCTGGCCGATGGCACGCTGCCGGTGCGGCCCCGGCGCCGGCGACAGGGAGTGGGCAGCGTCACGCTGATCGGTGGCGGGCCCGGCGACCCCGGCCTGATCACCGTGCTCGGCCGGCGGTTGCTGTCTGAGGCCGATGTCGTCGTGGTCGACAAGCTCGCGCCGCGCTCGCTGCTGGCGGAGCTGGATCCCGATGTGGAGATCATCGACGCGGGCAAGGAGCCACACGCGCACAACCTCACGCAGGCGCAGATCAACGAGCTGATCGTGGCGCGTGCCCTGGCCGGTCGGCGAGTGGCGAGGCTCAAAGGCGGCGACCCGTTCGTGTTCGGCCGGGGCGGCGAGGAGGCGCTCGCCTGCGTCCGGGCCGGAGTGCCGTTCCAGGTCGTGCCGGGAGTCACGAGCGCAGTCGCCGTGCCCGCCTGGGCCGGCATACCGGTCACCCACCGCGGCGTGACGCAGGACTTCTCGGTGATCTCCGCACATCTGGACCCGTCGCAGCCCGGCGCCACGGTCGACTGGGACGCGATGGCACGCAACGGCGGCACGCTGGTGCTGCTCATGGCCGTCGCGCACCTCGACGCTGTCGCGGACGAACTCGTCAAGCGCGGTCGGGACGCGGCCACGCCCGTCGCGGTGATCACCGACGGGACGACACCAGAACAGCGGGTGCTGACCTCGACGCTCGGGGCTGTTGCTGGCGACACCGAGGCCGCCGGGGTGCGGCCGCCGGCGGTCGTGGTCGTCGGTGACGTGGTCCGGCTGCGGGATCAGCTGCTGCCCGCGTTCGCAGCCGCCCGCACTGAAGCGGACACAGGCAGGAGGATGCCGGCATGAGCTCCCCCGCGCTGCTCGCTGTCGCCCATGGCAGCCAGAACCCGGCCGCCACGGACGTGGTCCGTCACCTGGCCCGGCAGGTCCGCCGGCTCGCTCCGGTGCTTGACGTGCGCGTCGCCTTCCTCGGCCACGCGGAGCCGTCGCTGCCGTCGGAGCTGGATGCCGCCGGGGCGAACACAGTAGTCGTGCCGCTGCTGCTGTCCTCCGGCTACCACCTGTCGGCGGACATCACGGGGGCAGCTGATTCGGCGGGCGCGCGGGTTGCCGGCGCGCTCGGACCGGACGAGCTGCTGCTCACAGCGCTGACCGCCCGGCTTGCCGAGGCGGGTGTTCCGGACAGAACGCCCGTCGTGCTCGCCGCCGCGGGCTCGTCCGACCCGGCGGCGGCCGAGGACGTGCGGCAGCAGGCCGCCCTGCTCGCGGAGCGGGTCGGCGCGCCGGTCGTGGCCGCATTTGCCAGCGCGGCCGCGCCGACAGTACCGGAAGCCGTAGCCGGCCTGCGTGCGCGGACCGGCGGGCCGGTCGCGGTGGCTAGCTACCTGCTGGCGCCCGGACAATTCCAGGACCAGCTCACCGAGGCGGGCGCCGACTGGGTGACTGCGCCGCTGGGCGGCCACCCGGCGCTGGCCGGCCTGGTCATCGAGCGCTACCGGAAGGTCGTGCTCGCCAAGCGCTGAGCTGCCCGGACTCACTCGGAATGAGCTGGGGACAGTGACCGTCGTCCGCCGCCCGCTCATCCGCCGGCTCCCGGTCAGAAGCACCGCCATGGGAGTGGCTCCACTGTCGCCAGGGCAGCAGTAAATCCGCTCCCATGGACCTGTCGGCTGCACTCCGCGGCACTCTGCTCGTCGTCGCTGTCAACGTAAGTTGACGTCGCCTAGGTCGTCAACTTATATTGACGGGGAGCGTGCCCGGACTGCGCTGGCTCAGCCTGCCTGTGCGGTTACAGCGGGTCCGGGGCCGTGAAACCACGGTGTAGCGGCGATGAAACCGCGCCCGCCTACGGTGGCCGCACGTATCAAGCCCGTCTGCGAAAGAAGCGTGAGATGACGACGACAGCCAGCGTGACCGCTACCGGACTGGTCAAAGCGTTTGGCGAGTCCCGCGCGGTCGATGGCATCGACCTCGAGGTTCGTCAGGGCGAGATTTTCGGTGTGCTCGGGCCGAACGGGGCCGGGAAGACCACGACGCTGCGGATGCTCGCGACGCTGCTCCCGATCGACGCGGGCAATGCCTTCGTGTTCGGGGTGGACGTCGCCCGCGAACCGCATCGTGTCCGCCAGCTAGTCGGCGTGACGGGCCAGTACGCGTCGGTTGACGAAGACCTGACCGCGGCCGAGAACCTGTGGCTGTTCGGGCGGCTGCAGGGCCTGCGATCAGCCGACGCCCGAGCGACCGGCCACCGGCTGCTCGAGCAGTTCGGCCTGGAGGACGCGGCCCGCAAGCCGATCTCCCAGTTCTCCGGAGGCATGCGACGACGGCTCGACCTTGCGGCGAGCCTGATCACCAGGCCGCCGCTGATCTTTCTGGACGAGCCAACCACCGGGCTCGATCCCCGGACCCGTGGGCAGATGTGGGACACCATCCGCGGTTTGGTCGCCGATGGCTGCACGATCATGCTGACCACGCAGTACCTCGATGAGGCCGACCAGCTAGCGGACCGGATTGCCGTAATCGACCGCGGCCGCAAGGTCGCGGAGGGCACCCCCGACGAGCTGAAGACGTCGGTCGGCACCTCCACGTTGCAGCTCCAGCTTGGCGAAGGGGCCGATCACGACCTTGCCCGGCAGGTGGTGTGGCGAGTGATCGGCAGGGAGCCGGTCGTGACGCCCGAATCCGGGCGGCTGAACGTTCCGCTGGACGCCGCTGACGAGGCCGGTGACGTACTGATCGGCCTTCGCCAGGCGGGCGTGACGATCAGCTCGGTCAGCGTGGCCAAGCCGACGCTGGATGAGGTGTTCCTCGCCCTCACCGGCCACGGCGCAACTGAGGTCGATGAATCGCACGACACCGACAGCAACGAACGCCTTGTGGAGGTCCGATGAGCACCATGACTGCCGAACCGGCGCAGCGCACTCAGGTCCGGATACCGGCGGTCGATCCGGCCACCGCGGTAGCCCGCGCGCGGCCGCGCACCAGCGTCGCCGAGACGCTCAGCCAGACATTCTCGATGGCATGGCGAGCGCTCAAGAAGATGCGACGCAACCCGGAGCAGTTCTTCGACGTGACGATCCAGCCGCTCCTGTTCACAGCGATGTTCGCCTACATCTTCGGCGGCGCGATCTCCGGTAACGTTCGGAGCTACTTGCCGCTGATGATCCCCGGCATCGTTGGCCAGACGGTGCTGACCACGTGCATGGCCACGGGCGTGCAACTCCGCGAAGACATGGACAAGGGCGTGTTCGACCGGTTCAAGTCGCTGCCGATCGCCCGGATCGCGCCACTGG
This sequence comes from Streptosporangiaceae bacterium, assembly GCA_035631375.1. Classification (GTDB taxonomy): domain Bacteria; phylum Actinomycetota; class Actinomycetes; order Streptosporangiales; family Streptosporangiaceae; genus JAJYUU01. The sequence goes on along the minus strand of DASQIW010000104.1, from coordinate 4,993 downwards.
CCGGCCCCATGATCGCGGACCTGGTGCGCTATCTGATCGCTGCCAGCCTGACCTTCGTGATGGGTGTGGCCATCGGTTACCGTCCAGCCGGAGGCGCGCTGGGCGTGCTCGGCGCGATCGTGCTGGCGATCGTCACGGGCTGGGCCATCGCTTGGATCTTCACCTTCATCGGCACGATCGCCCGGAACGCACGCAGTGTGCAGGGGTTCTCCATGATGATCCTCTTCCCGCTCACGTTCCTGTCCAATGCGTTCGTGCCCGTCAGCACGCTGCCTGGCCCGCTGGCCGCCTTCGTGAAGGTCAACCCGGTCTCGCACCTGGTATCCGCGACCCGCGACCTGGCCAATCACGCCGTGATCAGCGGCGAGGTGGGCTGGACGTTGCTGGCCTGCGCGATCGTGATCGCCATCTTCGCCCCGCTGTCGGTGTACAGCTACAAACGGCACATGTAGCGGCCGCCGGCGGTCGTCAGCCCAGCAGGTCCTCGACCGCCTGTCGGGCTTCCGACAGCAGGTCCGCGGGACGGCGGCCGGCGTAGCGGGCCCCGACGTCGGCGATCAGGCCTGGCGCCACGCGCTCAGCTGCCGAAGCGATCCGGTCCCACGACATGGTCGGGATCGAGCGGTTGTACGCGAAGAGGTCCGCCAGCACCAGGAGCCTTACGGCGTCACCGGCAGGCGCGGCGCCGTGTAGCAGGCCCCACGCCCCCAGGCCGAACAGCAGCAACCCGGCGACCGGATAGTCGAGCCCAAAGCCGGAGACCTGGAGGGCGCCGAGCGCGTCCTGGCGGCAGGACAAGAACAGCGTCCGCCCGTGTTCCTCCTCCGCGGTTGTCGCGTAGTAGGCATGCGCTGTCAGCGCCACCGACGCGCTGAACAGCGCCCACGGCTCCTGACCTGTCCGGGGAATGCCAGGAAACTCCAGCTCCCGCATATCGGCCACGCAGTCACGGTAGACGGCGAGGCCGGCGGCGTCCTCGCCGCGGGCAAGCAGCAACTCCGCGCCGCACATCTGCCTGAATGCCATGCCACCGAATACCGACCCGCTTGCCGCGATGATGTCGATCCGGTCCAGCTCGGCTTCAGCATCCGGGAGGCGCCCGTCGGCGATTGCGCAACCCACCAGCACGGACCGGAGCTGGATCTCATCGTCGCTCGCGCCGAGCCGCTGCAAAACCGGCAGCGCCACACGTGCATGCTCGATGGCCGCGGCCCGGTTACCCATGTGCATGGTGAGCTGAGCCAGCATCGCGTGCGGCATCGCGCGTGACCAGGGACCGTCGGCGTCGCCGACGAGGGCCAGCGCGGCTTCGGCTGCCTCAATTGCGCCCGCCGGATCGCCTTCGTTTTCCCGCAGGCTGCTGAGCCAGTGATTCGCAGCCACCGCCGTGCTGCGGTCGCGGCCTGCGGCCAGCGCCTCCAGCCGAAGACGGAACGCGTCCGCGTCGGCCGGGTCATACGCGAGCATCGCCGTCACGAGCCCGGATAGGGGCAGGTCGCCGGCCAGGCCCCCGCCAAGCCGCCGTAGCTGCGCCTGCAGCCGGCCGGCTCGCTCGCCGCCGGCGATCATCGAGTTGGTGAGCACGATAGCGATCGCCGCGCAGGTGACGTCCGCGAGCTCCGGCGGCGGCTGCCAGTCGCAGAGCATCGTGGTGACAGGCTCCGCGAGTACGAGCAGGCGGCCGTGCTCGCCACGGACGGTCCAGAACATGCCGAGCGCAGCCAGCAGGTGGACCGCCGCCCCTCCGTCGCCCGTGGCAATGGCTGACCGGAGCTCGTCAGCCAGGTTAATCTCCTCCGCGCCAAGAGCGTCGATCGCTTCGAACTGCCGTGCGCTGGTCAGCCCGGCACTGTGCGCACGGACCAGGCCGACCGCCCAGCCCCTGAGAGCTGTACGTGCCTCGCTGTCCTCGCCCGCCGCGGCGAGCTGCATCCGGCCGAACTCGCGCACGGTCTCCAGCATGCGGTAGCGCACGCCCGCGAGATTCTCACTGACACTCAGCAGGGACTGACCCACCAGGCCCTGGACAGCGGCAAAGGCATCGCTGCCGATGACCGCTTCCGCCGCTGCCAGCGTGAAGCCGTCATTGAACAGGGCCAGCCAGCGGAGCGCCCTCCGCTCGGGGGCATCCAGCAGGTTCCACGACCAGTCGATGACCGCCAGCAGCGTCTGGTGCCGGTCGGGCGCGCTGCGATCATTGCCACGCAACAGCGCGAACCGGTTCTCCAGGCGCGCGTCGATCTCCTCGACCGACATCGCGCGCACCTGCACCGCAGCGAGCTCGATCGCGAGCGGCAGGCCGTCGAGCCTGCTGACGATGCTCGTCACAGCCGGCTCGGCAAGCCGGACGCTCGGCCGCGCCGCGACCGCTCGCTCACCGAACAGCTGCGCCGCGTCACCGGTGTCCAGCTCACCGAGCAGATAGACGCGCTCGGCGGAAATGCCGAGCGGCGATCGGCTCGTCGTCAGTACGTGCAGATCGGGGGCAGCAGAGACCAGGAATGCCACGAGTTCGGCCACCGCATCGATGACGTGCTCGCAGTTGTCCAGGACAAGCAGACCGGGAGCTCGCGCCAGCCGCTGGGCTATTCGGCCTCTGATGTCGACTCGCTGCTCGGCGGTCAGGAGCCGGCGATCCTGGATCGAGTCCCGGAGACCGACAACAGAGCCGATCTCGCCGACAACATCCTCGGCCGCGGAGACCCCGGCTAGCTCCGCGACGTACACCGCAGGCACAGCGATGTCCCTGGCGATCGCCTGCGCCAGCCTGGTCTTACCCAGCCCGCCAGGACCGACGATCGAAACAACCCGCGAGCCGGCAATGAGCGCCCGGAGCCGGTCGAGATCATGGTCGCGACCGATGAGGGCGGTCGAGTCGTAGCGGACGCCCCTGCGAACCGGCCGGTCCAGCGCGAGCAGGTCCCGATGTGTCCGCTGCAACGGCTCGCCTGGGTCAGTGCCGAGTCGGTCGCGCAGTTCACCCCGGTAGCGCTCGAAGCGTTCCAGGGCTGCGGCCGGCCCGCGGACGATTGCCTCGCTGCGCAGCAGGTCGGCCAGCAGCGACTCATCGTTCTGGCGCTCTGCGTACGCAGCCTCGAGCGCCGGCAGCGCATCGCCGTGTGCCCCCATCCGGCTCGACGCTCGCGCCAGTATCACCCGGGCGGCTTCGACATCCTCCACGGCCGCCCTGCGCACCTCGGCGAGTGCCCCGGCGCTGCCGTTCGGCATCCCGGTCACGCCGCCCCCAAGAGCCAAGGCGTCCTTCGCCAGCCCGGCCGCCTGCACCGCATCGGTAGCCAGGGCGGCCCTTGCGTCGCAGACGAGCTCAGCGAGCCGCGTACTGTCGACCTCAGCCGGCGCCACTCCCAGCCGGTACCCGGCACCGTCCCGGCGGATCACGTCGGTGCCGCATGCGCTGCGGGTGCGCGACACCAGTACCTGCAGGCTCTTCAAGCCGTTGAGCGGCCGGTCTTCCCCCCATACGAGATCGATCAGCTCGCCGTCGGGCACCAGCCGCCCGCGCGCCGCCGCCAGCGCGGCCAGCAGCGCCTGCGCCCGGTCGCCGACGACCGCACTGTCCCGCCAGCGCACGTCTTCCAGCAGGTACAGCGCGATGCTCACCTGGCCAGTGTAGGAACGCTGCGCCCGGAGCCGGACCTTCTGCTCGTCCGCGGACTGCTGGATTACGGACGCAGACCGAGCGCACCCACCGGCAGGGCGTGCCTGCCTGGCTGCCTGCCCGGCTGTCAGTCGCTGACCTGCGCCGCGAAACGGCTGGCCACCTCGAGATACTCCTCGATCATGTCGGCGACGACCTCCTTGGCCGGCCGGACTCGGTCGAGCAGGCCCACGCCCTGGCCGACGAAGTAGGTGGCGAGCTGCTGCGCACCGCTGCCCTCACGCGAGGAGGACCGGGTAATACGCTGCTGCGCGCCCGCGGTGAGCATCGTCTGCAACGGCATCGGCAGGGCTTGCGGCGCGTCGGCACTCTCCCACTCGTCGGTCCACGCGGTGCGCAGCATCCGGGCGGGCTTGCCGGTCAGCGACCGCGAGCGGACGGTGTCACTGGACGATGCCGCCAGCATCTTGCGCTGCACAGCGGGATCTGTCTCGGCTTCCTGCGTGGTAAGCCACACCGAGCCGCACCATACGCCCTCCGCGCCGAGCGCAATAGCGGCAGCCATCTGCGCTCCGGTGACGATGCCGCCGGCCGCGAGGACCGGGGTGGGTGCAACCGCCCGCACCACCTCAGGAACGAGGACCATCGTCGCGACGGTGCCGGTGTGACCGCCAGCCTCGGTGCCTTGGGCGACGATCAGATCCACGCCCGCCGCCTGCTGACGCCGGGCGTGCTCGACCGTGCCCACCAGCGCGGCGACAAGGACATTCTGTGCGTGGGCTCGCTCAGTAAGCTCCGCGGGCGGCGGCCCGAGTGCGCTGGCAACCAGCTTGATCGGGTGCCGGAATGCCACGTCCAGGAGCGAGCCGGCGGCCTCGGCGGATACGCTCAGCGTCCCCCTGCGTCCGGTGAGATGCTCGGGCAGCGGGGGAACCTCGTACCGGTCCAGCAGATCGGCGAGGAACGCCCGGTACTCGGGCGGGATCGGCAGGCTCAGCTCCTCGCCGGCGTCGGCCTGCTTGCCGATGTCGACGAACTTGGCCGGCAGCAACAGGTCAACCCCGTATGGCTTACCGCCGACCTGATCGTCGATCCAGGCCAGGTCGGTCTCGAGCCCTGCCGGGCTGTGCGCGGTGGCACCCAGTACTCCGAAACCCCCCGCGTTCGTGACGGCAGCGACGACGTCCCGGCAGTGACTGAAGGCAAAGATAGGGACGTCGATGTCAAGTTTTTCGGTTATCTGGGTGAACATGCCCGCTCCCGCTGTGCCATCAACAAACCAGCAAAAAACACCTCAAGGCTATAGCGGCCGGGCAGTCCGCAGAGCTCAGGAGCCCATCGTCATCGGCTGCGCGGCCTGAAGGCCCGGTGCCA
>DASQIW010000103.1:0-25177 GCA_035631375.1 Streptosporangiaceae bacterium | reverse complement strand
CCATCAGGGCGGCGGACTGGGTCGTGGACATCGGCCCGCGGGCTGGTGAGCACGGCGGGCACATCGTCGTGTCCGGGCCGCTGGAGGAACTGCTCGCGAGCGCGCAGTCGATCACCGGCGCCTATCTGACCGGCCGGGAGTCCATTCCTGTCCCGGCACGACGTCGCAAGCCGGCGAAGAGCCGCGAGGTCGTCGTGAAGGGCGCGGCGGCGCACAACCTCAAGGGCATCGACGTCGCGTTCCCGCTTGGCTGCTTTATCGCTGTTACAGGAGTCTCGGGATCGGGCAAGTCCACCCTGGTCAACGACATCCTGTACAGCGCGCTGGCGAGGGAACTGCACGGCACCCGCATCGTGCCCGGCAAGCACACCCGGATCAGCGGCATGCAGAACCTCGACAAGGTGGTGCACGTCGATCAGGGACCGATCGGCCGCACGCCCCGGTCGAATCCGGCGACCTACACCGGCGTTTTCGATCACGTCCGGCGGCTGTTCGCGCAGACCACCGAGGCCAAGGTGCGCGGATACCAGCCGGGCCGGTTCTCCTTCAATGTCAAGGGCGGCCGGTGCGAGGCCTGTTCGGGCGACGGCACCATCAAGATCGAGATGCAGTTCCTGCCGGACGTGTACGTCCCTTGTGAGGTGTGCCACGGTGCCCGGTACAACACCGACACGCTCCAGGTGCACTACAAGGGCAAGACCATCGCCGACGTGCTGGAAATGCCGATCGAGGAGGCTGCCGAGTTCTTCGAGCCGGTCCCGGCGATCCACCGGCACCTCAAGACTCTCGTTGATGTCGGTCTTGGTTATGTGCGGCTCGGCCAGCCGGCGCCGACCCTGTCCGGCGGCGAGGCGCAGCGCGTGAAGCTCGCGTCCGAGCTGCAGCGCCGGTCCACCGGGCGGACCATCTACGTGCTGGACGAGCCGACCACGGGGCTGCATTTCGACGACATCCGCAAGCTGCTCGGCGTCCTCGGCCGGCTGGTCGACGGTGGCAACACGGTCATCGTGATCGAGCACAACCTCGACGTGATCAAGACCGCGGACTGGATCATCGATCTCGGCCCCGATGGGGGATCGCGGGGCGGCAGCGTCATCGCGACCGGCACGCCCGAGCAGGTCGCGAACGTCGAGGAGAGCTACACCGGCCAGTTCCTGGCCAAAATGCTCACCCCATAGAACGGAACGTGGCCGTCCCGGTGCGCGGCCGTCCGCCCGTCGCTGCTGTTCCGGCGTAATCTGCCGCCATGCAGATAGCAGGCCGCACCTCGTGGCGGCTGAGCGAGCAAGACGGCGGCGACCTGTACCTGGCCTTACTTGCCAGGGACGCGGGCGGGCTCGAGGTGCCGCCGACCCCCGATATGCCGCCGCCGGTAACTACGGCTATCGATCGCCTGCCGGTGGCGCCGTCCCCCGTCGCTGCCGTTCAGTGGGTGACTTGGTGGCGAGGGCTTGTCAGCTTCCAGGCGGACGAGGCGTCGCCGTCGCGCCGGCCCGGCCCTGAAGATGACGTCCACGCCTGGCTGGACTCGATGCGCGAGCGCCACATGGCAGTGTTCGATCCGCCACGGTTCGGGTCCCTCGCGTCGATGCCCGAGCTGCGCGCCGTGGCCAGCGCTATGTTCGCCGGCGATGGCCGGCTGCTGCAGCGCCTGGGGGAGGCGAGGGGGATGGCGCCGGCGGCCTTCGACTACCAGATCGTGCGCGCCGTGGCCGAGAGCGCGATCGCGGACTTCGGCGTCGACCCCGGCGAGATCGACGGCACGGTGCAGTTCCTCGACGTCCAGGGCGCGTGGTCCTACCTGGCCGCGCCGGGCTATGCGCTCTGCTCGACGGAGCTCGCAGCCGACGCGACTGCCGCCGCGCAGGTGCTGCGGGCCGTCTTCGCCAGCCGGCTCGGCCGAACGTAGCTCCGCGGGCACGCTGAATCGGCGAGGGCCGGGCTACTAGGCTGCCGGCGTGGAGATCAGCACCCAGGCCGGGCCGGCGCGAGTGGAGCTGGACCAGCCGGCGACGGCCACGTTCCTGCTCGTCCTGACGCACGGGGCAGGCGGCGGCGTGGACAGCAAGGACCTGCTGGCGGTCCGCGACGCCGGGCTCGACCTGGGCGCGGTGGTGGCGCGCGTCCTGCAGCCATACCGGGTCCGTGGCGCTCGCGCGCCGGGCGCACCAGGCCCGCAGGACGCCGCCTGGCTCGAGGTCGTCGCGGCACTGCGGGCCGAGAATCCGGGTCGGCCGCTGGTCCAGGGCGGCCGCAGCAACGGCGCGCGGGTTGCCTGCCGGACTGCCGCCGCGGCGGGCGCACGGGCGGTAGTCGCGCTGGCGTTCCCGCTGCACCCACCCGGCCGGCCGGAGCAAAGCCGTGCTGCCGAGCTGCGTGAGGCAGGTACCGACGTCCTGGTAGTCAACGGCGAACGGGACCCGTTCGGGATCCCGGACGCTCGCGACGCGTCCCGGGTCGTGGTGCTGCCGGGGGAGACGCACGGGCTCAGCAAGAAGCCGGCCGCGGTCGGCGCGGCGGTCGCCGAATGGCTGACGGGGATACTGAGCGAGGGGTGATGCGGCGAGTACTGAGCGGCAGGGAAGCGGGCCGCCCAGATATTCGGCGGTCCCTGCGAGCTCAGGCGGCCGAGCTTCGGGAGCTAGCGACGCTGCTGACCGCTACCGGGACGAGGTCGGTCGGCCGGTGCGGGGGGATGCTCATGCCACCGGGAAGGAGCTCCCCGGTGTCCTCGAAGATGACGATGCCGTTGCAGAGCAGGCTCCAGCCCTGCTCCGGATGACTGACAACAGTGCGGGCCGCCTCGCGGTCCGGTCCATCAGGATCCGGACACCGTGGCGTGTGCGGGCACATTCGCGTGCCTCCTGGTTTTCCTGGGTATGGTGTTGATCACAGCCTACTGTGCCAGGCCGCACGAGCTTGCCGACATGGCCCGTTGTGACGGTTTTCCGCGTCGGGCTTTGTAGGTTTCATGTAGTCAGCCTGAGCGCCACGAAACCTGGCCGGCCCGAACGTGGCCGGACTTTGGCGTCAGGGGTGCTTGCCCGTGGCCGGATGCGCGACTGGCACCTCGAGCGCGCCGGCCTCCGGTCGTGCGGGGAAACCGGTAAGCCGGTGCGTCTCGCGCAGCGTCAGCAGCCGCTCCGCCTCGGTTGTCCAGGCGTGAACAGTCGGCGTTGCCTTTGCCTTGCGGTGGTAAATCCGGTCCTCGTAGCCACGCGGGCCGATCTCCGCGCGCTGCGCCGCATAAGCGGCCCTGGTCACGTTCGTCAGCGCGACGTCGAGCGCGCGGGCGAGCGGGTACTGCTGGCTTTCCGGCGCGCGACCGGCCTGCGCCTGGCGGTACTCCTGCTCGGCAGCCTGGGCCCGGCCGAGTAGCTCGGGAAAGCGCGCAGCGAGCGCCACGTCGGCGAGATAGTCAGCTTCGGCAGCTGCGCTGATGGTGGCCCGACCCCTCTTCACGGCCGATAGCTTAGCGAAACCACGCGACAGGTAACGCACCGGGCGACTTGGCCACGGGCCGCGCTTCAGCGGGCGAAATAGTGCCAGCCGAGCCAGAGCCAGCCGGCCAGGATGAGCCCGCGCCCGAGTGGACGGCGCATGACGAAGCCGAGCCACTCGCCGAGGGTGGGGATGCGGCCGACCTTGCGGCGCGCCAGGATCTCCAGCACGACCAGTACCACGATGATGACCATGAACCCGATGACGGTGATCGTCCGGTCGCTCATCGCGTCACCGCCGTACCAAGGCCCAGCCGGCCAGCAGCCAGACCACGATGGCCGCGGTCTTGATCGGGTGCGGTGCTATCAGCGGGTTGACCAGGTCGGTGAGCGACGGGTGCCACGGTCTGTTATCCCGGACCGCCGAGGCCTCCCACTCGAAGAGCAGTGCGATCGCGATGATCCAGTAGGAGAAGCCGGCCGTGTCAACCGACTCCGGTGCCGGGATGCGCTCAGGCGGCCGGGCGTAGGCGATCACGCCGAGCACGGCTCCAGGCAGCAGCACCTCGAGGAGCGCTTTGGTACTGAACGGCGCCGCCCCCCCGAGGAGCCACGCGTAGCCGATGACGGCGGCGCCGATAATGGCGTTGCGCGCTGGGCGGGCGCCGAGGGGCAGCTGACCGCGGGCATCACTGCCAGGGAGGGGAACGGGGTGATGATCGGGCGCGGCTGCTGCCTTGAGCGCAGCCTTGTCGGTACTCACGTTCCCAGCGGTCATCCGGACTCCCGGCCAGCGACGGAGGACTGGCGGCCGAGCGGCACCCCGCGCCTGACCGTGCGGTGCCAGGGTAGCGGTCCTGGGCCGGTGGTCAGGCCAGGCTCTCCTGCCAGCTGGCATGGAGGGCGGCGTACTCGCCAGCTTCGGTCAGCAGATCTGCAGGCGCGCCGTCCTCAATGATCTGTCCGCGGGACAGCACCAGCACCCGGTCCGCGATCGCGACAGTAGACAGCCGGTGCGCGATGATCACCGCTGTCCGTCCCGCCAGGATCGTCTGGAGAGCGTCCTGCACGAGCCGCTCGCTCGGGATGTCGAGCAGTGACGTGGCCTCATCCAGCACCAGCACAGCAGGTGCGGCCAGGAATGCCCGGGCAAACGAGATCAGCTGACGCTGGCCGGCCGACAGTCGCCCGCCGCCTTTGCCCACCTGCTCGTCGTAACCGTCAGGCAGCGCCGCGATGAACCCGTGCGCGCCGATCGCCTTCGCCGCCGCCTCGATCTCGGCCAGGCTCGCACCGGGCTTACCGAGTTCGATGTTCTCCGCGATCGACCCGGTGAATAGAAAGTTCTCCTGGGTGATGAGGATCACCTCGCGGCGCAGCGTGCGGTCGTCGAGCTGGCGCAGGTCGACGCCGTCGAGCATCACCCGGCCGCCCACCGGGTCGTAGAGCCGGGCGAGGAGCCTCGCGATGGTCGTCTTCCCGGCCCCGGTGGTGCCGACCAGGGCGACCGTCTGTCCGGCCGGGATCTCCAGGCTGAGGTCTGGGAGCACGGTCGCCGCGCGGTAGCCGAACCGCACCTGATCGAACCGCACCTGGCGGCCCGCAGCGCTCCTGGCGCCGCTGCGGGCATCGCCGGCCGGCGGCAGGGCGGCCGGGTGCTCCGGCTCGGCAACAGTCGGCGGCTCGTCGAGGACGCCGGAGATCTTCTCGAGCGCTGCGCCCGCGGACTGGAACGAGCTGTAAAACTGCGACAGATCGATCAGCGGGTCAAAGAACCGCTGCAGGTAGAGCAGGAAGCTCACGAGAACCCCGACCTGCATCTGGTGGTCGATCACCCGGTACCCGCCGTAGAGCAGCACGGCCCCGATGGCCAGGTTGCCGACGAGCGTGACGCCCGGGAAGAAGATCGCGAGCAGCCGCTGCGACCGCAGGGTGGCCTCCGCGTAGTCCTGGTTCAGGCTGCCAAAGATCTCCTGGTTCCGGCCTTCCCTGCGGAACGCCTGCACGGCCCTGATCCCGCCGAACGTCTCCACGAACTGCACGATCACCTGCGCGATCGTGGTCCGGGTCCGCCGGTACGCGATCGAGGACTCGCGCCGGAACCAGGCGGACAGCACCGCGAGCGGCGGAAAGCCGGCCAGGACGACCAGCGCCAGCCGCCAGTCGAGCAGCAGCATGCCCGCGCCGACCAGGAGCAGCGACAGCACAGCGGACACGAGGGAGGCAAGGCTCTCGTCGAACAGGTCAGAGATCGAGTCGATGTCGCTGACCTGGCGGGAGATGACGCGGCCCGAGGTGTAGTGCTCGTGGAACGCGATCGGCAGCCGCTGAAAGTGGGCGAACAGCCGCCGGCGCAGCTCCAGCACGACACGGCCGCCCAGCCGGCCGATATCGGCAATGTAGGCACGGGTGGTGGCCGCCTGCACGATGACCGACCCGGCGAAACCAACGATGATCAGCGCCATCGGCCCGGCGTCGTGGGTCCGCTCCAGCGCCGGGATCTTGTCGATGCCCACGCCGACCAGCCACGGGCCGGCCAGCGCGGCCAGCTGGGCGGCCACGATCAGGGCGAAGATGACCGCGACCAGCCGCCGGTACGGGGCGAGCAGATCGGTCAGGAGCGCGCGGGATCTGCGCCGCAGCAGCGTGCTGAGCTTGCCGGTGATCTCGTCTTCCTGCTCGGAGGCGATGCCGCGCCAGGCCTCCGCGGGCGCGGTCATCTGGTTGCCCCTGCCCGAACGCCGCGGACCGCCCCGCCGTCGCCACCGGGAGTCCCGTCATCCAGGCCGATCTCGTCCGCGCTCATGAGGTCGCGATACCGCTGTTGCGTTGCCAGCAGTTCGCGATGGGTGCCGATGGCGGCGATGGCACCGCCGTGCAGCAGGGCCACCCGGTCGGCCAGCAGCACGGTCGACGGCCGGTGCGCCACGACCAGCGCGGTCGATGAGGTGAGCACCTCCGCGAGTGCCGCGGTCACCATCGCCTCGGTGTGCACGTCCAGCGCGGACAACGGGTCGTCGAGGAGCAGCACCTCGGGCCGGGCAAGGATCGCGCGGGCGAGCGCCACGCGCTGCCGCTGGCCGCCGGACAAGGCCATGCCCTGCTCGCCGATCCGGGTATCGAGTCCCCACGGCAGGTCGGCGACGAAGTCGGCCTGTGCGGCGTCCAGCGCAGCGAGAATGTCCTCTTCGGTCGCGTCCTGGACACCGAAGGCGACGTTCTCCCTGACGCTCGCCGAGAACAGTGTCGGGTCCTCGAACGCGCAACCCACCCGGCTGCGGAGCTCGGGCAGCGGCAGGTCCCGGACGTCGACGCCGTCCAGGGTGACGCGGCCGCCGGTCGCGTCGGCCAGCCGCGCCACCAGCTGCAGCAGCGTGGTCTTGCCCGAGCCGGTCGCGCCCACGAGGGCGACGGTCTCGCCTGGCGCAAGCTCGAGGCTGAGGCCTCGCAGGACCGGGGTCACGCTGCCTGGATACGCGAACACCACGTCCTCGAAGCGAAGCCGGCCGGATCCGGTCGGCCCGGCCGATGTTGTCGCCACTGCCGCTGTCGCCGAAGCCGCGGCGCGCCCACTCCGCCAGCGCCCTGAGGCCAGGCCCGGCCGGTCGAGGGAGTGATCGGTACCCGCGCTCGCCGGTTCGGTGATGGCCGGCGGCGTATCGAAGATCTCGTAGATGCGCTGCGCGGCGGTCGCCGCCTCCTGGCCGGTCGCGATGATGAAGCCCATCGCCTCGATCGGCCAGACCAGTAGCAGCGTCAGGGTGACGAAGGCGACCAGCCCGCCGAGGCTGAGCTCGTTCCGGCTGACAGCCAGGATGCCGAGGAGGAGCAGCAGCCCGATGACAGCGTTCGGCGCCATGTCGAGTCCGGCCCAGAACTTGCCGCGTAGCGCAGCCTTGTCGACCTGGGTCCGGTAGACGAGTCGGGCCTGGGCGAGGTGACGGGCGGCAGCCTCGTCCCGCCGGCCGAGCGATTTCAGCACCCGGATGCCGGACGCAGCCTCCTCCACGTACGTCGCCAGGTCACCTTGCTGGTCCTGCGACAGCCTGGACAGCACGCGATAGCGCTTCTCGAAGCGCAGGCACAGCACCGCGACAGGCAGGAAAAGGCAGCCAGTGAGCAGCCCGAGCCACCAGTTCATCCGGATCAGCAGCGCCACGATCAGCAGGAAGGTCCAGGTGTTCGTGATGAAGAACACCACGCCGAAGCCGGCGAACCGGCGGATCGTCGACAGGTCGGTGGTGGCGCGGGACAGCAGCTGGCCTGATTGCCAGGAGTCGTGGAAGGCCGGCTCGAGCCGCTGGAGGTGGTGGTACAGGTCGTCGCGGATGGTCTTCTCCACGCCTGTGACAGCGCCCGACACCGCCCACCGGCGGAAGAAATTGAGTCCGGCCTGGAAGGTGCCAAGAGCCATTGCTGCGATACCGAGCGGAACGAGCTCGGATCGGAGGCCGCGCACGACCACGCTGTCGATGACTGATTTGGTCAGGAGCGGGATCATGATCTCGGCGCTGACCGCAGCGACGGCGGCCGTGATCAGCAGGAACAGCCGGAAGTAGTACGGCCGCAGGTACTCGCGAAGCCGCCAGAGCGACTGCGCTGGCGTTCTTGCTGTGGCTGGTGCCGCCAGACCGGACGGCTCGGGGGCATGCGGCGGCGCACTGACGTTCGTGGGGGGCATTACTTGCAGGTTAACAGACAAGTTAATAGCCCGTCATTGCACTTCTGACCTGGGCGAATGGGCTCGCCATTGGCGGAATGGCGCCCGCCTGGTGTCTCGTCAGCTGACTCGCGAACACGCTCCGCCGGGCCGGGCCTTGCCACACTCAACCGACTCCGGGTTCAGCTCGTCGCCTGATGCCTCGGTAGGGTCGTTGGAGGAGTTTCGGTGCTGAGCACAGGGGGGATTTACGTGCACTTCGTCGTACTCGCAAGTCATTCGCCTCAGATATGCCCGATGAGCAACAGCAAGACGAAGGCAATGCTGCTGGAGGTAGCCCCGCAGATACCGGGAATCGCCCAGAAGCACGGCGTGAACATCGTGGCAGGGCCGTACGTCAACCGCGAGCATCTGGCCGTGACGATCGTGGAGACCGACCGGGTCGATGGCCTGGATGACTTCCTCGTTGATTCCCGGCTGGCCCAGTGGAATGAGGTGCGCGTCCTGCCTTCGCGTTCCTTGCAGGAGGGCCTGACGGAGATCCAAGAGGGCACCTCGCTGTTCTGAGCAGCCCTCTGGACGATGTGGTCGGAGCCGCGGGGCGCGCGGCGGCTACGGCAGGCCGCGCGCCCGGTGGCAAAGCGCCGGCAACTCTGGCACTCTGGCGAGACGGCGCGTCGTGGGGTCGCAGCTGGCGTGGGAGGGACCGGTGGAACACACCTATTCCCGGCATGTGCCCGTGCTGCAACTGGATCAGAAGCGGCTATTAGCAGCTTATGAATCCGGCGTCGCCGCAGTTTGCCGGATCGCCGCGCCGCTCGATGGGTCGGGCTGGGCGTCGCTGACACCATGCCCGGAGTGGCGCGCGTTCGAGCTCGCGGGCCATCTGCGCTGCGTCGCCGACGACCTGCATGAATATCTGGACGCCTCGCCGGTCAGCAGGTTTGCGCGGCTGATGGCCACCGGCGCGCACCCCGACTCGCTGGCCCGCAAGCTCGCCCGGCAGAACGCAGCCGAGCTGGCGGCATTGCCCGATGCGCCGCCTGACCAGCACATCGCGGCGTTTGCCGCGTCCGCGCGTCGCTACGCGGCCCGGCTGCCTGCCGTCTGGGACCTGCCGCACCACCAGTACCGCGACGTCGTGGTGACGGTTGGCGGCATGGCGGGCGCAGCGTGCGCGGAGTGGCACTTGCACGCCTCGGACCTGGCAGCCGCGATCGGGAGCGGGTATCGCCCGCCCGATCCGGACGTGATCCTGGCCGGGTGGGTAGCCGGGATGCCGCACCTGCCGTTGGCGCCGCCAGGGCGGCTAACAGGTCGGCACGGGCGGCACCCAGATCCGTGGCAGGCTGTCCTGGTTGCGTCTGGCCGTGGTGTGAGCCTCCCGTCCTCGGACCGCCGTGCTAGCCTCCCGTCCGCCGACCCCGAGCCGGGCGGCGAGGGGCTATGGGCGCGCTGGACCGCCCGCCCGCTCCTGCGGCGGAAGGGATGACCACCTGTGCAGTTGGACGTCGCGGCTATCAGGGCCGGTTACCCAGCCCTGGCCGACGGCTATGCCTACCTCGACGGGGCGGCGGGCACCCAGGTACCAGCCGCCGTCATCGACGCGATCACTTCCGCGCAGTCGGCGGGCCTCGGTAACCTCGGCGGCGCATTCCCGGCTAGCCACCGGGCCGAGCAGATTACTGCGCGCTGCCGGGCGGCGATCGCCGCGCTGACCGGCGGTGAGCCGGACGGCGTCGTGCTCGGACCGAGCATGACCGCGCTCACCTACCGGTTTGCGGCCACGCTCTCGGCGGCCTGGGGCCCGGCCGACGAGATCGTCGTGTCCAGGCTCGACCACGACGCTAACGTGCGGCCCTGGGTACAGGCAGCCCGCCGGGCCGGTGCCGTCGTCCGGTGGGCGGAGGTGGACCCCGACACCGGAGAGCTACCGGCGGACCAGTACACCGGTCTCATCAGCGACCGCACGCGGCTGGTTGCGGTGACCGCGGCCAGCAACGTCATCGGGACCCGGCCGGACGTTCCGGCTATCACGGCGCTGGCCCACGCCGCGGGGGCGCTCACCTATGTCGACGGCGTGCACGCAACCCCGCACGTGCCGACCGACGTGAGCGCCCTCGGCGCCGACTTCTACGCGACGAGTGCGTACAAGTGGTCGGGCCCGCACGTAGCCGCGGTCGTCGCGCAGCCGTCGCTGCTCCGCCAGCTGCAGCCCGACAAGCTGGTGCCCTCGAGTGATGAGGTACCGGACCGGTTCGAGCTGGGCACCCTGCCATTCGCCAGCCTTGCCGGGGTTGCCGCCGCCGTCGAGCACATCGCCAGGCTTGCCGGCGAAACCGGTGCGGGGCTGCGAGAGCAAGTGCTCAGGTCGATGACCGCTGTGCAGCACTACGAGCAGGAGCTGTTTGACCTGCTCGTGGCCGGGCTGGAGAGCCTGCCGCGCGTCCGGCTTTACGGGCACGCGGCCAGCAGGACGCCTACGGCCTATTTCAATGTCGATGGCCGCACACCGGGCCAGGTCGCCGAGCACCTGGCCAGCAGGAAGATCAACGTCTGGCACGGCGACAACTACGCGTGGGAGGTGACCGGAGCGCTCGGCATCCGGGACTCCGGCAGCGCGGTGCGGGCCGGGCTCGTGCACTACAACGATGCTTCGGAGGTGGAAAGGCTGCTGGCCGCGGTGGCCGACCTGGGCAGCTAGCCGAGGCGGGTTACCCCCAACCTGGCAGGGAAAAATGTCCGTGTACCGGCAACCCGGTGCAACGAATCACAGCGATCCGTTACCTGCCATGGGGAGGGCACCATGAGTATGCTCGGCGAGATCACCGCCAAGCTCGGGGGCCAGCAGGGTCAGGAGGGCGGTCTCGCATCTCTGCAGCAGCTCGTCAGCTCCAGCGGCGGCCTGCAGGGGCTCACCTCGAAGCTAGCCAGCAGCGGACTCGGGCAGCAGGTCCAGTCCTGGGTCGGGCACGGTCAGAACCAGTCTGTGAGCGGGTCTGAGATCAAGGACGCCATGGACCCCAGCCAGGTCCATGCCATGGCGCAGCAGGCCGGCATGAGTGACGACGAAACCTGCAATCACGTAGCCAAGGCGCTGCCGGACATGGTGGACCAGGCGACGCCGCAGGGTCACATGCCCGCGCCCCAGGAGGACCCCTTCAGCAGGGGCATGGATTCGGTGAAGCATCTGCTCAAGCTTTAGCTCGTCGACGCGCCCGACATATCCGGGCCGCGGCCGGACCACACGAAACGGTCCGGCCGCACCCGGGTTACTCGAAGGAGTAGCGGTAGACGCGGGTGTCGCGCTGCTGGAAGCCGACCTTCTCGTACAGGTTGCCAGCGGCCACCCTCGCGGGTCGCGTGGTGAGATCGACGGTGCGCGCCCCCGCTGCCTTTGCTCGCTCGACTGCCTCCTGGACGAGCGCGGTGCCTGTCCCTTTCCGGCCCGCTGCCTGGTCGACGACCACGTCCTCGACCCAGGCTCGCACGGCTGTGGGAATACGGAAGACGACCAGGCTCAGCGATCCGATGATCTTGCCCTCATCTCTGGCGAGCAGGACGGTGACGGAGGGCGAGGAAACCACAGTCCGGATCGCGGCCGCGTCGAGCGGCTTCGCCGAGGTGGAGAGCTGTGGCAGCAGCCGGCTGAATGCCTCGACTACCTCGTCGGTTACGTCGGTGAGTTCCTCGATGGCGACGGTCACGGTGCGAGATTACTCTGGCGGCAAGGTCACGAGACGCCGGCCGCTCGCAGACCGGCCGCGGTGACGGCCGCCACCACGATCACCACGAGGAACGGGGCGCGCAGCGCCAGCGCGGCGATTGCCGCGCCCATCCCGGCGAGCCGGGCAGGATCCAGGTCGATCGCGTGGCCGCTCGTCGCCGATTGCGTCGCTGCGAGCGCCGCGAGCAGCGCCACCGGCACCAGCTCGGCGAACCGGCGAACACGCGGCCTGGCGAGCAGGCGCGCTGGAACGGTGAGGCCGGCCAGCTTGAACGCATAGCAGCCGGCCGCCGTCGCCAGCACCGCGATCCAGGTTCCGGTCACGCGGCTTCGCCTGTCGCCGGAGGGGTCGCCAGAGCGCCGCCGAGCGCCGCGACGGATGCCAGGATGATCGGCACGCCGGTCGGCAGCACGGGTGTCAGACCGAGCGCGATCGCAACCGCTGCCAGCGCAACCGCACGCTCGGTGCGCCCGGCTCGCAGTCGCGGATAGATCAGCGCGAGAAACGCCGCAGGCCCGACGACGTCGATCCCGAAAGACTGCGGTGACCCGATGCGCCCGGCGCCGAGTGCGCCCGCCAGGGTGGCGAGGTTCCAGGTCAGGTACAGCGCGCAGAACGTCGCCGCGAACGCCTTCCGGCCCGCCGGCCGGTCGGCCTGCGCCAGGGTGATGGCGGTCGTCTCATCGATGACGCCGAGCGCGGCGAGCAGCCTGCCCGGCCCGCTTGGCCGCAGCACGCTGGCGAGCCGAAGGCCGTAGAGCGTGTTCCGGCTGCCGAGCAGTATCGCGCCCGCGGTCCCCGCTAGCAGGCTGCCCCCACCGGCGATGACCCCCGCCAGCGCAAACTGCGATGCGCCAGTGAAGGCCAGCAGGCTCAGGGCGGATGCCTGCCAGGCCGTCAATCCCGAGCTCACGGCGGCGGCCCCGAACGCTACCCCGGAGATCCCGACGGCAAGACCGAGGCCGATGCCATCCCGGACGGGCCGGACCGGTTTGGTCTGGTCCGGGGCAGCCGTCTGCACCGACATGCCAGTCAAACTAGGTGAGCTATGCTGCCGGGTCTTGTACGTTCTTGCCCGCTCAGCGGGCCGGCAGTAGCGGTGCCTGACCGGAGGGACGACTCTCAGCGGCCCGCCGCGTTCCGTGGCGTTCCCGCTGGTAGGCGGCCGGCGGGACGCCGACGACGCGCTTGAAGTGCCTGGTGAGGTGCGCCTGGTCGGCGAAGCCTGTCTCGGCGGCCACGACGGCCGGAGCGAGACCGCTGTCCAGTAGCTGACGGGCGCGGCGCACCCGCAAGTGGTTCAGGTACGCGTGCGGCGGCATCCCCGTTTCCCGGCGGAAAGCCCGCAGCAGCGCAAACTGGCTGAGCCCGGTCAGGGCGGCCAACTCGGCCAGGCTGGGTGCGTCGTCCAGGCGCTCTGGCAGCAGATCCCTGACCGCCCGGACGCCGGCCGGAGCGCGGCTGGCAGGCTCACCTGTGTCGGCCGGCTGCGGCGCGGCGTGCGCACGCAGCAGCCTGGTCAGCGCTGCCGTCAGCAGCGACGACGACGCCAGCTGATCGCCGTGCTCGGCCGCCTGGTGAGCCCGGCGCAGCAGTGCTGCCGTCGCCGGGTCATACAGGACCGTCTGCGGGAACCACGGCGTGCCGCGCTGCCAGCCCAGCTCCGCCGCGATGCTCGTGACGACGCTGACCTCGGGGTAGAGCACGCGGTATGACCAGCCGGCCGGCGTCGCGGCCTGCCCCGTGTGAACCATGTCCGGGTTCAGCAGTGCGACCCCGCCTGGCCCGGCCCGCAGCAGGCTGCCGCCGTAGTCGAATTCCTCCACACCGGCCTCGATTAGGCCGAAGGTGTACGTTTCGTGCGCGTGCCGCCCGTAGCGATGCGTCACAAACCGCGCCCGCAGCAGGTCAACTCCCCGGACCGCCGCGTGCTGCCAGTAGCGCGCGACCTCGGTAGCCATAAGCCATGACTACCGGATGGGCTGGCCCGCGGCCAACCTAGTTTCAGCCGCGAAGACTCAGCGCTAGCAGCCGATATCGGCTGCTAGGTCGGCACCTGGCTACTGCTGCCCGGACGAGCTAGTCCGCTGGAGGTGTTCCACGACGCAGTCCGGACCAGGGAACACCAGGCTGGTGTGACCGTCATCGAATCGCACGAGGAACGGGGGTGTCCCCCCGGCTCCGTGGACCTCCACGATCTCGCCCGTGTGCTCTGCCTGGCCTACGACCTTGCCGTGCACGTGCAGTCGGTCACCGACAGATGCCTGCATGGCACCCACCTCCTCGTGTCTGCCTGCACAGCCGTCTTCTGCTGCGCCATCAGCTGACCATGCACACCCGTACCCGTGCGAACGGGCAGTCACCCGCTGCGCACGGCCTTTCGCTGTCAGCTATACCGGGGCGTGCTGAGTCTCGGCAAGACCCCCGGCGTAGAAGTGGCGGGCGGAGTCCAGCAGCTCGTCAAGCGGCGGCCACCACGGCCCGT
Organism: Streptosporangiaceae bacterium; assembly: GCA_035631375.1. GTDB lineage: Bacteria > Actinomycetota > Actinomycetes > Streptosporangiales > Streptosporangiaceae > JAJYUU01. Next base: position 10,864 of record DASQIW010000103.1, on the reverse strand, counting down.
GCGGCAGTGACCGCAATGTGTCCAGCAGGCTGATCGTGCTGGTCAGGGCGCCAGAGGTCGCGGCGTCATCCGGGCCGGCGACCGCCGCGAGTGCCACCCGGTGCGGCCGCGCCGCCCGGACCGGGCCCAGGTAGAGATCCGGACCGGTGGCGGCGTCCTCCGCCGGGCCGATGACCAGGTAATAGTCAGGCAGCTCGAACCGCTTAGCCCGCCAGGCGATGAGGGCGTCGGCGGCGGACTTCTCGAACTCGGCTGCCGCGTCGGGCCCGGCTGCCACTTCCCACATGGCTCGCCAGGCGGCCGCCACTCCGGCGAGCGGATCGGCCGGTACCACGACGTACGTGGCGCGGCGCCGGGCCGCCTCCTGCATGACCTCTGCGCCGATTTCCCAGCCCGCAGGCCCGCTTACGGAGGCACGACCAGGCACGAGGGCGACGTTGGGGGACTGCGCGAGGGTCGCCCGCATTGTGGCAGGCACGTGACCTACCAGGGCAACCACCGTCGATGACTCGCGCCGCATCGGCTTGATCCTAAACCGGCGCGACAGCGCCGACCTGACCGCGGCACACCGGGCAGCGGCTCCCGTGGCCCTGGCCCCTTGACGGCCTCGCCGCAGAAGGCTAGCGTCACGGACGAATCAAATAGGAAAGTTTCCTATTTGATTAACACGTCGTCCGGACGTCGTGATCACCCCCCGCTCGCACTACCAAGGGATCCGCGCATGAGACGAGTCACACCCATCTGGGCCGGGCTAGCCACCATGACCGCCGCTGTGGTATCGCTCGGCTTCGTCGCAACCGGCGCCAGCGCCTCAACCGGGAATAGCCCTTCGAGGCCGCTGCCGTACCGGGTCTTCGCCCCGTACTTCGAGACCTACGACACCAGCGCGGGCAGCCTGGCCACACAGTCAGCGCAGTCCGGTGCCAAGTTCCTGTCGCTCGCCTTCCTGCAAACAGCGACGCCCGGTTCCTGCGTCGCCGACTGGGACGGCGACCCGACCCAGCCCATCAGTGCCGCCAGCTTCGGCAGTGACATCGCGGCCATCCAGGCGCACGGCGGGAACGTCATCCCGTCGTTCGGCGGCTACAGCGCCGACACCACGGGCACCGAGATCGCCGACAGCTGCACGAGCGTGCCCGCCATCGCCGGGGTGTTCGAGAGCCTGATTACGACCTATCACGTGTCGCGCATCGACCTGGACATCGAGGCCGACTCAGTCAACAACGCCGCCGCGATCAACCGGCGGAACGAGGCCATCGCGGAAACCGAGGCCTGGGCCGCCGCGCATCACCAGCACATCCAGTTCGACTACACACTGCCGACGTTCCCCACCGGCCTGCCCTCCGCAGAACTCGCCGTCCTGCAGAATGCCGTGGCCGACGGCGCCACCATCAGCACCGTCAACCTGCTGACCTTTGACTACTTCTTCGGCACCCAGCAGGACATGCTGGCCGACACCGAGACGGCTGCGGCCGGCCTGTTCAGCCAGCTCCAAACGCTCTACCCCGACGCGACTGCTAAGCAGTTGTGGCACATGATCGGCGTCACCGAGATGCCGGGCATCGACGATTTCGGCGCACCCGAGACCTTCTCTACTGCCGACGCGACAAGTCTGCTGCGCTGGGCGGAGCACCAGGGCATCGGGCTGCTGTCATTCTGGGCGCTGCAGCGGGACAACGGTGGCTGCCCCGGCACGAAGGGCGCCGGTAGCTGCTCCGGACTGGTCCAGCCCGCCTGGTACTTCAGCCACACGTTCGAGCCGTTCACCAGTAGCTAGCCGTTGGTCATGGGAGCGGGATCTCACTGCCTATCGCCAGTGAGATCCCGCTCCCACCGAACGGCTGCCGATTACCTCGCCGAGCCTGCCGCGGAAGGAGTCCATCCGGTCCGGCGTGTGCCTCTCAGCGAACCGCGCCTCCGCGACGGCGCTGCGCTGTCCAGCGCCGTGAAGGCGGACTTACGCTGACAACATGCGGCGGCGGACTTGGTCGGAGATCGAGGCCAGGTCTGAGTTAGACCAGCGATACTGGACCCCCCGACTCTGGGGATCATCCAGCGTCTGGTGGATAGAGCGGCGACCACCTCTTGAGGCTGAAGGCCAGCCATTCTGGCGTAAGGCGCTCTTCTACTGCGGTCGCCTCAACCGACGCCGAGCCGCAGCCCGCTTGCTGCCACCACCAGAAGTAAGACACAACGGGAGGATGCCGCCGCCAGATTGGTGGGGAGGACCACCGCCGGGACAATAATGCCCACGGCGACGCTGCTCGACCATCCGCCGACCGCGCCCTCCGTGAGACGACCCGGCCGACGGCTCGGAAGCGGGCAGAAGGTGCTCTGCCACTCCCGCGAGGCTAGCTCCAGCCGCCGCCCACGGCGCCACGATCGCTGGACGTCCGATAAAAAAGCTTGGAAGTCCAACAAAATTCGCCCCGCGAGCCTTACACCGCCCCACGGTTCGGATAACATTCCAATCGTCATGCGGCGCTTCGTACTCATCCTTAGCAGCCGTAGCGGGACCTGATTCAGGGCAGGCCAGCGACCCGCTACGGGGGTGAGGCGCTGGCCGAGGTACGAGGTTCGGGGTGCCTGTGCATCCTTAGCCGCAGTCCGGGACTCCAAGTCCGCGGCGCACCTGGCGGGTCGGCGCGAAGGGGGAGAAGCCGGCGTCTGCGAGCTGGATGAGCTGACCCGAAGCCCTCGGTCCCGTCTCAGCTGGCCTGCCGCCAAGCAGAAGCCCCGCAGGGAGACACGGGAAATGTTGAGAACGCAGTCAGTTGCAGCCGCCGTCGAGGCCGAGTCGGAGGTGCACTCCAGGCGGCGAGCGCTGGAGGCCGTCCAGGAAGCGATGGACCGTCGCGACAACGGCGGCGACAGCGCCGCCACCGACAACTAGAACTGACGCCGCGAGCGTCCGCCGGCCCTGGGCCCGCAGGTCCCAGGCGGCCGGCAAGCCAGCTGAAACCGAGAGGATCGTCATGAACGCCAGCCCGACGCAGGAGCTTGACTTCAAGATCCGTGCCAGCAGCAACCCTGTCCCGGCAGACATCCGGGCACAGCGGCTGGCTCAGCCGGGTTTCGGCAGCGTATTCACTGACCACATGGCGACGATCCGGTGGTCGGAGCACGAGGGCTGGTTTGACGCCCGGATCGAGCCCTACGGGCCGATCACCCTGGACCCAGCGGCTCAGGTGTTTCACTACGGCCAGGAGATCTTCGAGGGGCTGAAGGCCTATAGCCAGGCGGACGGGTCGGTCGCCGCGTTCCGGCCGCACGCCAACGCGGCCCGGTTCAACCGGTCGGCTCGCAGGCTTGCCATGCCCGAGCTCCCGGAGGCGGCGTTCGTCCGTGCGATCGAGCTGCTGATCGCCCGCGACCGGGCCTGGGTTCCGACCGCCGACGGACACAGCCTCTACCTGCGCCCCTTCACGATCGCGACCAAGATCGGCCTCGGCGTGAACCACCCCTCGTCCGACTACTTGTTCACGCTCATTGCCTCGCCGGTGTCGGGGTACTTCGGGGGCGAGGTCACGCCGGTCACGGTGTGGCTGTCTGAGGACTTCACGAGGGCCGCGCCCGGCGGCACGGGCGAGGCCAAGTGCGGCGGCAACTACGCGGCGGCCTTCGCCGGGCAGCAGCAGGCCGTCGACCGCGGCTGCGACCAGGTCGTCTGGCTCGACGCGGCGGAGCGCCAGTGGGTCGAGGAAATGGGCGGAATGAACATCTGCTTTGTCTACGGCCGTGGCTCGGACGCGCGGATCATGACCCCTGCCCTGACCGGGTCGCTGCTGCCCGGTATCACCAGGGACTCGCTCCTCAAGCTCGCCCCTGATCTTGGCATCCCGGCGTATGAAGGCAGGATCTCCGTGGCCGACTGGCGGGCGGGCTGCGCCTCCGGCGAGATCACCGAGGTGTTCGCGTGCGGCACGGCCGCGGTGATCACCCCGATCGGCGCCGTGCGCAGCAACAGCGGCGACTGGACGATCGGCGACGGCACCGCGGGCCGGATCACCAGCCTGCTCCGCGAGGAGCTTGTCGGCATCCAGTACGGCCGCAAGCCCGACCGCTACGGCTGGGTGCATCGGCTGGCCTGACCCCCTCCCCGCTTGCCACTTCCGCCGCCAGGTAGTCGACTGCGTAGAGGGACTATTCGGCGGGAGGCCGTATGAGCTGCGAGATTTCCTGGTACGCCCCGCTGTGTGATGACGACTATGAGTTCCTCGGCGATCCTGACCCGGCCCTGCTGACGACCTGGGAGCATGTTCGCGGCGTGGCGCTGCGCGCCGATGAGGCGGGCTACGACAACATGCTGCTGCCGTCGAACTACATGACGGGGATCGACTCGGTGGCATTCGCCGCCGGGATCGCCCCGCAGCTGCGGCGGATGCAGCTGCTCGTGGCCGTCCGGATGGCGGAGATGTGGCCGCCGCAGCTCGCCCGCCAGCTCGCGACCATCGACGAGATGCTCGGCGGCCGGCTGACGATCAACATCATCTCCTCGGACCGGCCGGGGGAGCAGCTCGAGTCGTCGCCGCGGTACCGGCGCACGCTGGAGATCATGCGTGTCCTGCGGGACCTGCTCGACGGCAAGCCGGTCGACGTGGACGGCGAGTTCGTGAGTCTTACCCTCGACCCGCCTCGTATCCGGCCGGCTGGCGGGTGCCCGCCGTTCTACTTCGGCGGCCTGTCCGACGCGGCGAAGGAAGTGGCGGCGCAGGCCGCCGACGTCTTCCTGATGTGGCCGGACACGATGCCTGCGGTCGAGGCCGTCATCGGGGACATGCGGGCGCGGGCACTCCGGCATGGCAGGGAGCTGAGGTTCGGCTACCGCGTGCACGTCATCGTCCGCCCCACCGAGGCGGAGGCTCGGGCCGCGGCGCGCCGCCTGGTATCCCGGCTCGATGACGAGACAGGTCGCCGGCTTCGTGATCAGTCGCTGCACACCGCGTCAGTCGGGCAGCTGCGTCAGGGCGAGCTGCGTGACCTGGCTGACGACGACGGCTTCGCCGAGCCGAACCTGTGGACGGGTATCGGCCGGGCGCGCTCGGGTGCCGGTGCGGCCATCGTCGGTGATCCGGATCAGGTGCTGGCCAAGCTGCGCGGGTACGCCGAGCTGGGCATGGAGGCATTCATCCTGTCCGGATATCCGCACTCAGCCGAGTGCGACCTGTTCGCCCGGCAGGTGCTGCCGCGCCTCGACCACGGTCCGCTGCTGCCACGCGGCCCGGCCTAGCGAGCGGGTGCACCCGCACCGTCGGGCACGCTCGCGGCATGGCGCGATCTGTGGGGTAGGCGTCGTTGACGCCATGGTCGCGTCCGCTGCAGGGTAGAAACGTGACACCCCGTCGCACCGTTTTCGTCATCTTCGACGGATTCCAGTCACTCGACCTGGCTGGCCCGTACGAGGTGTTTCAGCAAGCGTCCGAGCTCACCGGCGGATACCGCTGCGAGGTTGTCGCGCCAGTCGCGGGGGCCGTGGCGACTGGTAGCGGGCTGCCGGTGCACGCCGGGGCGGGCGTGGCAGAGGCGGACCCGGCCGGGGTCGACACGCTGGTCGTGGCCGGGGGCGGCGGCGTGGACGCCGCCCGCCACGATGCGGCCCTGGTGGGCTGGATCGCTGCCGCTGGGGCTGACGCCCGGCGGGTCACGTCTGTGTGCAGCGGCGTCTTCCTGCTGGCAGCCGCCGGACTTGTGAGTGGCCGCAGGGTCACGACGCACTGGGCCCGCGAAGGGCAGCTCCGCTCCGAGCACCCCGACGTGCAGGTGGACTGCGATCCGATCTTCATTCGTGACGGCCGCGTGTGGACGTCGGCCGGAGTGACCGCAGGCATCGACCTTGCGCTCGCGCTCGTGGAGGCCGACGAGGGCCGCGATGTCGCGCACAATGTGGCCAGGGAACTGGTCATGTTCCTGCGCCGTCCCGGCAGCCAGTCACAGTTCAGCGTGCCGCTCTGGTCCGCCCAGCCCGGTTCGGACCCGATCCGCACAGTGGTGTCGGCGATCCACGCCGATCCGGGCGCGGAACACGGTCTCACCGAACTGGCCAGCCGCGCGGGACTCAGCCCGCGGCATTTCCAGCGGAAGTTCACCGCCGAGGTCGGCACTCCGCCCGCCGCGTACGTCGAACGGGTGCGGATCGAGGCCGCGCAGCGCGCGCTCGCCGAGGGCGACGACCCGGTGGAGGCCATCGCGCGGCGCTGCGGGTTCGGCACGGCAGAGACGCTGCGGCGCGCATTCCACCGCCATGCGCGGGTGGCGCCGTCCGACTATCGGGACCGGTTCCGGTCGACGACTGACATCAGGGAGTACGCATGACGACTTATGGGCTGCTCGTGTTCGACGGGGCTGAGGAACTAGATTTCACCGGACCCTGGGAGGTGTTCACGGCATCGGGCATGCTGCGGGACGAGGGCGACAGCGCCGTGCTCATCGCCGAGCGGACCGAGCCGGTGCGCTGCGCGAAGGGGATGCGGGTGCTGCCCGATTACACCCTGGCCGACCACCCGGCGCTCGACGTCCTGCTGGTTCCCGGCGGTCTCGGGACCCGGCGCGAGGTGACCAACCCGGCGATTATCAGCTGGCTCCGGGCCGTCTGCGCGACAGTTCCCTGGACGACAAGCGTGTGCACGGGCGCGCTTCTGCTGCACGAGGCGGGCCCGGCGCGGGGCCGCCGGGTAGCAACTCACCATGCGTTCGAGGACACACTGGCCGCCCGCGGCGACGTCACGGTCGTGCGGGACGCCCGATACGTGGTGGACGGCCACCTTGTCACCAGCCAGGGCGTGTCGGCCGGCATCGACATGGCACTGTGGCTCGTCGGCGCGCTGCACGGCCGCGATCACGCCCGTGCTGTTCGCCGCTATATCCAGTACGAGCCGGCGCCGCCCTATCTCGCCGAAGAGCCGGTGATCTCAGCGAGCACGGCGGCCGCCAGCTAGCCGCGCAGAGACGGGCGCCTGCGCAGTCTGCTCACCGGGACCAGCTAACATCTACATGTTTGTAGAAGTTCGGTCGGGGGCAGGAGAGCGCAGGCCATGCAGCACTTCATCGCTACCTACGGGTACACGGCAATTTTCCTGCTCATGCTCGCGGAGTCGGCGTGCATACCGATTCCGTCGGAGCTGATCATGACCTTCGCCGGAGCGACCGCGGCGGGCGCCGTCGCGGGAGTCCACCTGAGCCTGGCTGGTGTCATCGTCGCGGGGCTGGCGGGCAACGTCGTGGGCAGCTATGTCGCATGGGCAGTGGGTCGCTACGGCGGCCTGCCCGCGCTGCGGCGCTGGGGTGGCCGGGTCTGGATCCGGGAGCACGACCTCGACCGCGCCACCCTCTGGTTCGACCGCTACGGACCCAGGGCGGTCCTGCTGGGCCGGCTGCTGCCGGTGGTGCGCACCTTCATTTCCCTGCCTGCCGGGATCGCCCGCATGGCGCCGGTGAGGTTCGGGATCTACACCACGATCGGGTGCATCCCGTGGACCATCGCCCTAGCCTGGGCGGGCTACGCCGTGGGCGCCAACTGGCGGACAATCGCGAACGGCTTCCACGGTCCCACCTACGTCGTCGCTGGACTCGTACTGATCGCTCTGGGCATCGCAGCGTGGCGCTACGTGCGGCGGCATGGGTCGTCACGACGAGCTCAGCCGGGGCGGCAGCAGTCAGCAGATGACCGGCCGCGGGCCGGCCGGCACTCCTGACCCGGTGGCGGGCTCTTTGCGGCCCGCCCGCCCGCAAAATTCCGGGCGCGATCGTAGCGGTGACCGCGGCAGGCCGCCTCTTACTCGGCTGTTGGCTCGGTGAGCAGACTGGACAGCTGACCGGCTGCGGCGGTCACAACGCCGCTGAGCTTTCGGCCGGGAGCTTCGCTGAGCCTGCTCACCGGCCCGGACACGCACAGCGCGGCGAGCAGCACGCCGGCCCGGAACACCGGGGCACTGACGCTGGCCACGCCGGGCTCGCGCTCGGCGACGCTGGCTGCCCAGCCCTGTTCGCGTACCTCGGTCAGCTCACTGTCGCCCGATGCGTCCGACCAGGCCAGCAGCACCTTGCCGCCCGAACCGGCGGCCAGCGGCAGCAGCGCACCGACCGGGACACTGTCCCGCAGGCCGGTGCCAGAGTCCCGCGCGGCGATGCACAGCCGGTGGCCACCAGAAAGGACATACAGCTGGACGCTCTCCCGGGTTGTCCGGTGCAGTTCATCCAGGACAGGTCCGGCCAGGCTCGCCAGGTCGAGCTCAGGACCGGCGACGGCGGCTAGCTCGGTCAGCCGCGGACCGAGGCGGAACGCGCCGCCGGCATCCCTGACGACGAGCCGGTGCGCCTCGAGCGCCACCAGCAGCCGGTGCGCGGTCGGCCGGGGCAGCCGGCTGGCGGCGGACAGAGACCGGAGCGTCTGCGGCCCGTCGGCGAGCAGGTTGAGCAGCGCGACGCACCGGTCGAGCACGCCCACTCCGGTGGTTCGGCTGGCACCGGGCCGGGCACCCTGTAGGCTGTCCATATCCTGAACATTGTATCTCACTATTTGAGACACCGACAGGGTCCGATCAGGACGGCGGCCTGGTCAGGAATAGTGGGCCGATAAGGACGAGGCGAGGGAGCGAGGCGGACATGACAGCACGCCTGTTCGACAAGGTCTGGGACCGGCATGTGGTGGCCAGCCCGAAGGGCGAGCCGCCGCTGCTCTACATTGACCTGCATCTGGTGCACGAGGTGACGTCCCCGCAGGCGTTCGAGGCGCTGGCACTCACCGGCCGGAAAGTGCGCCGGCCGGACCTGACCATCGCCACCATGGACCACGACGTGCCGACGATCGGCCTGGACAAGCCGATCGCGGACTATTTCGCCGCGCAGCAAATCGCCCGGCTGCAGGAAAACTGTGCCGAGCACGGCATCACCCTGCACGCCCTCGGCAGCCCGCAGCAGGGCATCGTGCATGTCATGGGCCCGCAGCTCGGCCTGACCCAGCCCGGCATGACGGTGGTCTGCGGTGACAGTCACACCTCCACCCACGGCGCATTCGGGGCGCTCGCGTTCGGCATCGGCACGAGCGAGGTCGAGCATGTGCTGGCCACCCAGACGCTGAGCCAGGCCAAGCCGAAGGCGATGGCGGTCACCGTGGACGGCGAGCTGCCGTCCGGCTGCACGGCCAAGGACCTCGTGCTCGGCATCATCCGCGCGCTCGGCGTCGGCGGCGGCGCAGGCTCGGTCGTCGAGTACCGCGGCCCGGCCATCCAGGCACTGTCCATGGAAGGCCGGATGACGGTCTGCAACATGACGATCGAGGGGGGCGCGCGGGCTGGCATGATCGCCCCCGACGACACCACCTTTGCTTACATCGAGGGCCGCCAGTACGCACCCCGTGGCGCAGCCTGGGAGCGCGCCCTGGACGCGTGGCGTGAGCTGGGCACCGACGAAGGCGCCGAATTCGACGCCGAGATCCACGTCGACGCGGCCAACCTCCGGCCGGCGGTCACCTGGGGCACGAACCCGGCGCAGTCGGTGTTCATCGACGACGTCGTGCCCGAGCCGGACGCCGCCGCGACGCCCGCCGCGCGGCAGGCCGCCGAGCGGGCGCTGGCCTACCAGAACCTGAAGCCGGGCACCGCGATCAGGGATATCCCCGTTGACACCGTCTTCATCGGGTCCTGCACGAACGGACGGCTGGAGGACCTCCGCGCTGCTGCGGACGTGCTCCGCGGCCGGAAGGTAGGGCCGGGCGTCCGGGCCATGGTCGTGCCGGGCTCGGCGCTGGTGAAGGCGCAGGCGGAGAAGGAGGGCCTGGACAAGGTCTTCGCCGACGCGGGCTTCGAGTGGCGCTCGGCCGGCTGCTCGATGTGCCTCGGCATGAACGGCGACATCCTCTCGCCAGGCGAGCGGTCGGCTTCCACCAGCAACCGCAACTTCGAGGGACGGCAGGGCCCAGGCGGCCGAACCCACCTGGTGTCGCCCGCGGTAGCGGCGGCGACCGCGGTGGCCGGGCACTTCGCGGCGCCCGCGGATCTGTGAGAAGAGGAGCACAGCGATGAGCGGAGTACAGCGGATCACCGGCCGCGGCGTCGCGGTCATGCGCAGCGACGTGGACACCGACCAGATCATTCCCGCAGCCTGGCTGAAGAAGGTAGAGCGCTCCGGGTTCGGCCCTGGCCTGTTCGAGGCGTGGCGCAAGGACCCGCAGTTTGCCCTCAACCAGCCGGGAGCCGACCAGGCCAAGACGCTCATCTCCGGGTCGAATTTCGGCTGCGGCTCGTCCCGTGAGCACGCGGTCTGGGCCTTGATGGACTACGGCTTCCAGGCCGTGGTGGCGCCGAGCTTCGCCGACATCTTCCGCGGCAACTCGATCAGCGCCGGCCTCGTGCCGGCCCAGGTGACGGAGGACGCGGCGGCCCGTCTCGCGGCCGTTCTGGAATCCGATCCGGACGCTGAGGTGGTCGTGGACGTGGCCGCTCGCACCGTTTCTGTGGGCGACGGGGTAACGGAGTCGTTCGAGCTCGCGGACTATGCCCAGTGGCGGCTGCTCGAGGGACTGGACGACGTCGCCCTGACCTTGCGGCACGAGGACGAGATCGCGGCCTATGAGCGCCACCGCCAGACCTGGCTGCCCTCGCTCGCCTCTAGCCAAGGATGAGCCCATATGCACCGATGGTCGGCGGGCGGCCAATTCCGGCCCCCGTCGGCCGGCCACCTGCGGTAGCGTGTAATCTGGCCGGAACAGACCGAAGATCAGGCAGGTATCTCTCCGTCGTGAAACACCTCGTACTTATTACCACGTAGCGCGACGCCCGCACGGGCCCGCGCTACAACCTCTTTGCCAGACGGCAGGGAGGTTTTTTGTTGGACGGCCAAGTACTCCAAAGGAGCAAGACCCGTGGAA
>DASQIW010000102.1:0-34241 GCA_035631375.1 Streptosporangiaceae bacterium | reverse complement strand
GGGTCGCGGCAAGGGCGGCCTCGAGGTCGTACCGCTGGCGGTTGCCCTGGAAGATCCAGTCGGTCATTGTTCACTTCCGCTGGCCTGTGGATTGCCCGCGCGGTCAACGAGGTCGCGGCGCTGGTGCTGCACCGTGAGGCTGCGTGATGCCTAGGTCGTCCTGATGGCGTGCTTGCCGACGGCGTTCAGGTAGCCGAGGGCCTGAGCATAAGAGCCGAGGAGGCTGGTCTGGCAGTACGGCAGTCCTTCGCGCCGGCAGAAGTCGCTGATGAGCGCTTGCGACCGGCGCAGACTCGGCCTGGGCATGGATGGGAACAGATGATGCTCAATCTGGTAGTTCAGGCCCCCAAGGGCCAGGTCGGTGAACCAGCCTCCGCGGACGTTGCGGGAGGTCAGGACCTGACGGCGGAGAAAGTCGTGCTGATCCTCGGGTTGCAGGACAGGCATGCCTTTATGGTTAGGGGCGAACGAGGCTCCCATGTAGAGGCCGAAGAGGCCCTGCTGGACCAGGATAAAGATGACGGCTTTGAGGGGGCTTAGCACCGCGAACACGACGGCCAGGTAGCCGGCGATGTGCAGTCCTAGCAAGACCGCCTCGACAGGTCGCCGTCGGCCAGCGCGGTCGGCCACTGCTCTGATGCTCGCAACATGGAGGCTCGCGGCCTCCCCCAGCAGCATGGGAAAAAACAGATACGCCTGAATGCGGAAGATTATCTGGGACAGGCCGCTGCTCGCGGCCGCCTGCCTGGCGGTCATCGCGAGGGCTTTCATCATGATGTCGGGATCCGCGCCCTCGGTGTTCGGGTTCGCATGATGGCGGTTGTGTTTGCTCACCCACCAGCCATAACTCAGGCCGATGCCGAGATTGCCGAGGAGAATGCCGAGGACGTAGCTGACCCGCCGTGATCCGCTGATCTGGCGGTGACCCGCATCGTGGCCGAGAAAGCCGAGCTGGGTGAACATGACCGCGAGATAGGCGGCCACTGCCAGCTGCCACCAGGAGTCACCCACCAGCAGGAACGCGGCCCAGCCCCCGAAGAGCAGCACCACCGTGATCCCGATCCGCCAGGCGTAGTGTCCCGTTCGCCGATCCAGCAGGCCAGCCTGCCGGACTTGACGTGACAGCCGGGCATAGCTAGTCCCGCGCGGGGCGTGGTCAGAATTCGCTGGGAGGGGTGCGCTGACATCGCCCGCCATCACAACGTTGCTGCGCCGGTAATCGCCGCCTCCACTGTTTCATGATCGAAGTGCCGATCCACTCGGGGGTACCAGGGTTGCTCGCCGCACAGCCCGGCGAGGGAAGCAAACTCGCCCGAGCCGACAGCACACATCCAGCGAACTGATGACGAGGCCATGGACGTGACTTCCCCCCGTTTGCTAGCCGCTGTCGGCGGCTGAGCCGTGCCTTTTCTGTTCACGGTATGGGAGTAGAAGAAGTAACTCGCAAATGAATCTCGGAATCCGAGATGAACGTTGGCCAAAGGCGGGACCCCGCTGACCGCGCACGCGGGCGTCTGGCGTGCGCGGACGGCGGCAGGCCCGACGCGCTCTGGCCTGCCGTGCGCATTCCCCGCGACGCACCCGGCGCGGCTCACCCTAGAGCTTGATCAGCTTCGCGCAGGGGAGCAGCACGCGCAGCCGGTGCGTTCCAAAGTCGACGAGGATGACGGTCTCGTCCTCGATGCCGATGACATTACCGAGGCCGTACTTGTCGTGAGTGACCAAGTCGCCCACAACGAAGGTCTCGACCGGGTCTTCGACTGCTGGGACGTTGAAGGGACTACCTGGCAAGGGACGCCTCGCGGGCCTGGCGTGTGTTGGCTTCACAGCTCACAGTATTGCGCGCCTCTCTGCCGCAGCACTCGTGCGCCCGGCCATCTTCCCCTTCAGCAATTCAGCCTGGCGTCCGGCGGCGGTGCTGTGGCGGTGTCAGCGAACTACCGCGAGCGGCGCCCACGTTCGTCTCGCCGGTAGCTCCGAGGCGTGTCTCCCGCCTGGTGCCTTTCGCCTCTTCCGGATGCACGCACAGCCGGTTCTAATGGAAAGGGTTCGCGTCGCGGCTGCTTTTAGCAAAGCCGCGCCTTATCAGAAACCGGATCATCACGGCGGGCAGCGCATATGCCAGTACATAGATGGTTCCGGACGGGGTGGTACCGCTGTAGGCAGCCTGGTTTTGACGCCGCGAGAAGGGCTGCAGGGCGCAAAGGCGACAGGAGCTTGCAAATGAATTCATTCGATTCGGAAGTCGCCGTGGGGCCTCCTGTGGGTTTCTTCGGGCCGGAGATGGCGGATACCGCAGGGTGGTTTGCCAGTCCTCGGTTCGACGGCATCACGCGTTTGTACTCTGCGCGGCAGGTGATCGAGCAGCGGGGCACGATCTTCACCGACTACCCGGTGGCGCGACTGGCGGCCGAGCAGTTTCACCACCGGCTCCGGCAACTGTTCGCTGATCGCGGGCAGATCACGACCTTCGGTCCCTACTCGCCCGGTCAGGCGGTAGCCCTGAAGCGCATGGGGATCGAGGGCATCTATCTCGGCGGCTGGGCTACCTCGGCCAAGGGATCCGTGACGGAGGACCCAGGTCCCGACCTGGCCAGTTATCCGCTCTCCCAGGTGCCCGACGAGGCTGCGCCGATCGTGCGCGCACTGCTGACGGCGGACCGGAATCAGCACTTCGCCCGCTCGCGGATGAGTGAGGAGCAGCGTGCCACGTCCCCCGAGATCGACTACCGCCCGTTCATCATCGCCGATGCGGACACCGGGCACGGCGGTGACGCGCACGTCAGGAACCTCATTCGCCGCTTCGTCGAGGTGGGAGTTCCTGGCTACCACATCGAGGACCAGAAGCCCGGCACCAAGAAGTGCGGGCATCAAAGCGGAAAGGTGCTCGTCGGAGCGGACGAGCAGATCAAGCGGCTGAACGCAGCGCGATTCCAGCTCGACGTTATGAGGGTGCCCGGCCTGATCGTGGCCAGAACCGACGCCGAAGCGGCCACCTTCCTGGAAGGCCGAGCGGACGAGCGTGATCATCCGTTCATCCTGGGCGCCACCGACGCCGAGCTTCCGACCTACAAGGTTGGCTACCTCACGATGTTGCGCAGGCTTCGCGAGTTGGGCGTCGAGGACGCGCGTGGTCATCTCCTGTTCGAGATCTCCGCCGCGGAGTATGACGAGGCCGCCGCCTGGCTGGCCCGGACTGGCGTGATGCGAGTGCTCGAATCGAGCGCCCAGACGTTTCAGCAAGCGGATGGCTCGTCCGCCGAGGCGCTGCTGGAAGGCCTCGAGACCCGCTATCTGGAGGCGTGGCTGTCGGAGGCCAACCTGAAGAGCTATCCCCGGGCGGTGGCCGACGCCATCGAGTTCCGCGCCAGCGAGGGGGAGTCATTCGACGTGACCGCCGATGAGTGGCTGAACTTCGCGAACCACACATCGTTCCACGCCGCTCGGGCCAAGGCGAAATCGATGGGAATCGACATCACCTGGGATTGCGAGGCATGTAAGACTCCCGAGGGCTATTACCAGGTGCAGGGCGGAATCGACTACGCAATCGCCAGATCGCTGGCTGTTGCACCGTTCGCCGACATTCTGTGGATGGAGACCAAGACCGCAGACCTGGCGGACGCCCGGCTCTTCGCCGAGGCGGTCCACGCCAAGTTCCCCACCAAGATGCTGGCGTACAACCTGTCACCGTCATTCAACTGGGACACCACCGGGATGAGTGACGAGGAGATGAGGCGATTCCCTGAGGAACTCGGAAAGCTGGGGTTCGTTTTCAACTTCATTACCTACGGCGGACACCAGATCGACGGACTTGCAGCAGAAGAGTTCGCGACGGCGCTCAAGCAGGACGGAATGCTGTCCCTGGCCCGGCTGCAGCGCAAGTTCCGCTTGCTCGAATCGCCGTACCAGACGCCTCAGACCCTGGTCGGAGGGCCACGCTCCGATGCCGCCCTGATGGCTGCCTCGGGTGGCACGGCTGCCACCAAGGCGATGGGCGAGGGCTCGACGCAGCATCAGCACCTGGTCCAGACAGAGGTGCCTACCAAGCTGCTCGAGGACTGGCTCGCCATGTGGACGGAACAGCACCAGCTTCCTGACGCGCTGCGCGTCCGACTGCGGCCGCTCACGGCGGGCTCGGAGTTGCTGGAACTCAGCCTGTCCAACAGCAGCGACGAGAAGGTCGCGAACATCATCTTCTCGGTGATCGTGGATCGCCGTGGGCGCAACATTCTGTCAGTTCGAGACCAGAACACCTTCGACAGTGGCCTGCGTAAGAAGCGACTCATGACGCTGAACCACCTGTTCCTCGTCCACCGGTACAAGATCTGGGCTGTCCACTACGTGAGCCCTACCGACGACAATCGTTACCAGGCCCAGAAAATGAAGGCACACAGCCTGTTCAGCGACGTCCACGATGAGGTCGGCCACGTCATCGTGGCCGACGTCAACACGGAGGGGGTTAAGGCCTTGCTCGCCCCGGACAGGGACCTGTTGAAGGCCTTGATTGAGCGGAAGTACCCGCGCGTGCCGGCTGACGCCGCCACGCCAACCTGACGTGGCGATGCCGGGCGAGAATCAGGGACGCGACCGGGCCAGCCATGGCCCGGTCCCATCGACTGACCCGCTCACGAGTGAAACGGTCCACACGGGGAAGTTGGCTCAGCCTGGTATCAGGGCTGGAGGTTCAGGTGTCGGACGAGAAGAGAAACAGCGGGTTCCGGATTGTTGACCGAACTATGCGGCGTGCGGCGGCCTACGTCCAGCCGTTAGCCAAGCGCAGCAGCACAGCTGCGAAACACCGCGTCCGCGCGGCGCGCGGACAGCTGGCGCCGAGAATCGAACGAACTGGTCAGGCCCTGGAAGAGACCGTCGCGCCGAAGGTCGCATCCTACCTGTCCACCGCAGCGCGGCGGGTAGCGCCGGACGTTCCGCGACCTTCGCGCTGGCGTGCGCCGTCACGTATGGCCGGACTGGCCGCAGCGGCTGGTGCGGCCGTTGCCGTTGTCCGGCACCGGCAGAAGCCGCAAAGCGCAGGCTCGCCCAATGGCACCGGTCAGGCTGAGGAATCAGTGACCGACACGACCGAGTGAGGGTGGCTCGATTACCACCAGGTGTTTTCGAGCGCGCGCTCGGTGCCGCTGGTCGTGTCGAGTGAGTCGAGGGCGGCCATGTCCTCATCAGACAAGGCGAAGTCGAAGATCTGAGCGTTCTCCTCGATTCGCTCGCGGTGCGTCGACTTGGGGATGACCGGAATGCCGTGCTGCAGGCACCAGCGCAACAGCACCTGTGCAGACGTCCGCCCCGCGTGCTTCGCGACTTGCCGCACGGCCTTGTCGGACAGGTGCCTGCCGGTACCCAGCGGGCTGTAAGCCTCGACAGTGACATCCTGTTTCCGGCACGCGTCAGCCAGGCCGCGCCGGTAGTGCACCGGGTTGAACTCGACCTGGTTCACGGCTGGCGGGACCGTTCCCGCCTCGATCACCTGCGCGAGCTCGCCCGCGCTGAAGTTCGAGACGCCGATGGCACGAGCTGCGCCCATCTCGCGCGCCCGTTCCATGCCCGGCCACGCCCAGGTCGGTCCGCCTTGTGGCCAGTGAATGAGGTACAAGTCGACGTGCTCAACACCGAGCCGCGCGAGGCTCTGCTCGACAGCGGCGACCGGGTCATGGTTGCCCGGATAGAACTTGGTCGTGATGAACACCGCGTCGCGCGGCAAGCCGCTGTCGCGCAGCGCCGTCCCGACGCTTTCTTCGTTTCCGTAAGCCTGCGCTGTGTCGATGTGTCGGTATCCCAGCTCAAGCGCCCAGCGAACGGCGTCAACGCACACCCGTCCGTTGGGCACCTGCCAGACGCCCAGGCCCAGCATCGGCATCTGCATCCCATCGGCCAGCACCAGGGTCCGGCCATCAGATCGGGCTGAACTCGCTGACATCCTCGCTCCTTCAGGGTCGGGAGTGCGGTCGCTCTATGACGCTATCGCCGCCCGCGGCGGCTCGATTCACACCATGGCGATGAGCATGTAGGCCATCGCGCCGCTCATGGCGATCTTGCTGAGGGCGGCGACCCCGGGGGCGAGCAGTGCGGTGCCACTGGCGTCTGCACGGGCAGCAGGGCCTCCTGCTTTCGCTCCCGCCGAGGCATACGCGGTGACCGGATTGTCGGCCGCGATCGTGCTACGGCGCCGGGCCAGGGTGAGCTGGTCTGTAGTCCAGAGGATGGAGCCGAGCATGAAGAGCGAGAAGACCAGGGAAACCGCCGGGTTTGACGCCGATCCGGCCGCACTCATGCCAGTCATCGCGACCGCATTGTCGTGGGCACCTAGCCGCGCTGGCCAGAGCATGTAGAACATGGCGGCGCACTCGACGGCGTGCGGTGCGGGGTGCGCCCACTGCCATCCGCCTGATCGCACTGAGTGGTTCCGGAGATTTCTCCGGCTGGCCTGCCAGGTGAACCACACTGCGGCCGAGGCGAACACGGCGAGCCACACACCGGTGGGGGCCGCGCTGAGCCGAGACTCGAGCATGCCGGCCATGGCCACGCCCGTCAGCACGTGCAGAACGTCGCTCTCAGGGTCGCTGCGCCGACCGCGATCCCGCCGGATGAGCAGGCGGGTGGCGGAGCAGGCAGCGATCACCAGCACGAGCGCGGCCAGGCAGCCATGAAGCCAGGGCGGACCGGTCAAAGCGTTCCCCCAAGCATCGGGGAGCGGTGCGGCCACGGCCGCGCGCGGCTGGATGCGGCGCGCCGTTGATGGCCACAGTGAGCCCGAGTATCCGGATCGGAGCCCATGGCCGCGACTTGTGGGTTGTGGTTGTGCGCCATGACGGTGAAACGCTAATCCAGCCCCTGAAATTACGGCAAGGCAGGCTCTGAATAACGTATTTCCGCACTTCCCTATCTCGCACAGAAAACAGCGGACGGGCATTTACCTAACCCCGGCTGGGTATGAGCCATACCACCGTACGGTATTAGCGCAACAGCGCCGAACGGCCTCGGGTATTTTCGCAAATCCCTCGAGGCATCCACGGCAACCGTCAGGCCAGGAAGCGGCCTAACCATCCCGCCCATCTGCCTATCATCTATGACATATCCGGCGAAGGACGTCAGGCGATAGAGGGGGCGAGGGATGAGGCTAGCGGAGGCGTTCGCGGAGGCTTACGCGCTGGCCAGCAGTCTCGCTGCGTTGGTCTGCGTGACGCGTCTCGTCTTCGTTCCGCGCATTCGCACCCGTTACACAGCGTGGCGCGGTCACCGGCAAATAGCGCATCTGCTGGCGGAGGTAGCCGAGAGGTCAGTGAGACCGGAAACCCGCTAGCTGGCGAGCCTCGACGAGCCCGGTTACCTGCCTTGGTTTCCTATCCCGAGGCTCCTTCGTCGCACTGCCGCGCTGAGAGGCCCGGCCGACGACCCGAGCTAGGGCACGACTACGAGGGGTACCGGGGAGTGCCGGACCAGGCCGACCGCGGCAGAGCCGACGACGCGATGCGTGACGGCAGACGAGCTGCCGACGACGATGACGACGGTTGCGCCTGGGTGTGCCGCAGCGATGTCCTTGGCGGCCGCGATCAGTTCTTCTGCGATCAGGCCCTGGCGCCGCTGGAAACCCCAGTCGTGCTCGCCGCCGTGCAGCCGGTCGGCGGCCAGTGCACGAAGTTCTTGCTCGACGTCGTCGAAGCTTGCTTCGAGCTCAGTGACAGCGCCGGATGACAGCGCGGCCATGCTGGGCACGTGAGCGACGTAGACCACCTCGATCCGGCCGGTCCGGCCCTGGAGCAGCCGGACCGCGGCGTCCAGCGCGCGAGCAGCCGGAGGTGATCCGTCGTAGCCGACCACAAGACGCAGGTCTGTCCCGGGCGGCGTGGCTGTGGTCATCGGCGGCTCATATCCCCCCGTGTTGCGGCCGAGGCGTGTGCGCTCGGCACATGTCTGGCGGCTGACCGGCCGGTCGGCGTCAACGGTCAGCCGCGGCTGTGGCCGCGTGGGCGGCTGTCACTACTGGCGAGCAGCTGCACAGCGCCACGGGAATTGCATGGAACGCAGGCTGCGGGGCTCCGGCAGGCGGCGGAGGGGTCACAGCGGCAGCGGGCGCGGGAGCGGCTGCCGCGGCGGCGGCGGCGGTCCTGATCTCCGCGACTCGCCGTCTGCCGGGGAGCAGGACAATGGCGAGGATGCAGCCAAGGCCGAACAGTGCTGCCGAGACGGTGAACGCAACCGTATCGCCGTGCGTGATCGCGATCGCGGGCGCGAGCGGGTTGGTGTGGTGCCCGATCAGGTAGCTGGTCGTCGCACTGAGCGCGACCGTGCTGAGCGCTGATATCCCGATCGAGCCACCGACCTGCTGCATCGTGTTGACGAGCGCGGAGGCGACGCCGGAGTCCTGACGGGCGACGCCGAAGGTAGCGGTGTTGATGGCTGGCGCGAAGATCATGCCGAATCCCAGCCCCAGGAGCAGCAGGGCGGGCAGCACGCCGCCGGCGTAGCTTGAGGTCACCGTTATCTGGGTCAGGTACACCATGCCGCCCGCGCCCAGCAGCATGCCGCCTGCAATCAGGACCCGGGGCCCGAACCGGGCCAGACCCACGATGCTGGAAAGGTTGGAGGTAATCAGGATGCAGGCGACCATCGGCAGGAACAGCAACCCGGTGGCGAGCGCGCTTTCTCCCTTGATCACCTGCAGGTAGTACGTGAGGAACAGGAACGTCGCGAAGATCGCGATTCCCGCAATGAAGACCGCGACATAGGACCCGCCCCTGATCCGGTCGAGGATCACCCTCAGTGGCAGCAAGGGGTGGCGAGAGCGCTGCTCGGCAACAACGAACCCGGCGAGCAGCAGGACGCCCGCTACCAGCGAGCCGACCGTCTGGGCGGCCGCCCACCCGGCGGACTCGGCCCGGGAGAAGCCGAAGACGATGAGGAACAGGCTAGCGCACGCGAGCACGGCGCCTGGCCAGTCCATCCGCGGCCTGACATCAGGGCGGCTGCGCTGGATCCAGGCCACCGCGCCGACCACCGCGACGGCAGCGAACAGCAGGTTCACATACAGCGTCCAGCGCCACGACAGGTACTGGGTGAGCAGCCCGCCGAGGATCAGCCCCACGGCACCGCCGCCGGCGGCGACCGAGCCGAAGACGCCAAAGGCCCGGCCCCGCTCCCGTGGCTCACGGAACGTGCTGACCAGTGTGCCCAGAGCCGAGGGCGCAAGGACGGCGCCGAAGGCGCCTTGGAGAGCCCTTGCTGCCACCAGCATCGCGAACGAGACCGAGGCGCCGCCGATGGCCGAGGCGCCCGCGAACCCGATCAGGCCGGTGATGAAAACCCGCTCGCGGCTGAACATGTCCCCGAGGCGCCCGCCGACGAGCAGCAAGCTGCCGAACGCGAGCGCATAGGCCGTCACCACCCACTGCCGCTCGCTGTTGGAAAACCCGAGCGCACGCTGCGCCGATGGCAGCGCAATGTTCACGATCGTCGAATCCAGGACCACCATCAGCTGAGCGACGGCGACCACGACCAGGATCCGCCAGCGCCGGTCACCGGGGGCAGCAGGCTGGTCGTCGGTTGCCCGCGACGTCGTTGAGGACATGAATCTCATCCTCCACGTACGGCTGACGACGACCAAGGCCGACCACAGCTAAGCCGTCCCGCAGACCAGCGTCGTTGTGACAGATTAGCTGTTGACAGCTATTGCCGGATAAATGTGATATTCGCGCCAACCATTGCGCAGAACCATGAAGCGATACAGACTCCTGGCGGCCGGGATCGCAATCCTCGTGGCCGCGGTCGCCGCGGCGGCGGTATACGTGTCCGCCGGAGCGCCCGGCACGATGGCAGCGCCCGGCGTGAGCACACCGGTCAGGCATGTCATTGAGGTCATGCTGGAGAACCACACGTTCGATAACCTGTTCGGCACCTTCCCTGGCGCTGATGGCATCCCCGCGGGTACGACCCTGCTCAGCCCGAACACGGACTCCAGCTTGGCGCCATCCGTGCATCCGGTGTTCGCGGCCCCGAACGAAGGCGACGTGCTGGGCGCCCTCAAAAACGGCAGGGCCCAACTGCAGATGGCCATGGACTACGCCCCCGGCAAGGGCTATCAGATGGACCACTTCACGCTGTTGCCCGCGGACAGCATGGCGTCCATCACCGAGTTCGGCCCGCAATTCGACCCGAACCAGCAGTATCTGGCCCGGCACTATGAGCTGGCCGACCACAACTTCCAGCCGTTCATCGCCCCCACCATGCCGAACGTCATGGGCGCGCTGAACGGGACGTCTCACGGCTGGTTCTACAACAACCTCAACCCGAACGACACCCGGCCGTGGAACTCGATCTTCGATGAAATGACCGCGGCCGGACGATCCTGGAAGATCTACTATGCGCTGCCGCGGCCGGTCCTCGACGGCACGCTGTGGGAGAAGATCATCCCGCGCGGCCACGAGGGCGACATCGCTTCCGGGGATCAGTTCTTCACCGACATCGCTCATGGCGCCCTGCCGGACTTCTCCTTCATCCGGCCCGGTGTCGGCTACAGCGGCGAACCCGAGGAAGACCTTGGCAACCCAGACGCCTGGGTCGGGCAGCTGGTCAACGCCGTGGCGCACAGCCAGTACTGGAACTCCACGGCGATCTTTGTCAGCTATGACGAGGGAGGCGGATTCTGGGACCATGTCGCGCCCACGGCGGCCAGCGGGTACGGAACGCGCACGCCGCTGACCATCATCAGTCCGTATGCGCGGCCCGGCGTGTATCACCAGCAGACCACGAACGTCTCGATCCTGTCGTTCATGCAGAAGATCTGGGGACTAGCACCGCTAACGCCGCTCAATAACCGCCAGAACAACCTGATGTCAGCGTTCGACTTCCGCCAGGCCCCGCTGCCAGCGCCCGTCATGCCGGTGGCCCCGGCGCGGACGCTGGCCTTTCACGGACCCGGAGGCATCCTGACCAATATCGCCGAGCCTGGCCCCGGCCGGCCCGTTTCGATAAGCCTCTGGGTGCAAACACCTGGCCTCTCTCTGGATTCAGGTGTGAGCGGCACGGTCCAGCTCTCGGTGACGCCGCCGCCGGGGGTAGCACTGCCAGCGGGCATCCCCAGCTCGGTAACACTGATCGGCGGCCAGGCGAACTTCACGCTCACCTTCCGGACCGTCGGCTATTACCGGCTGGCTGCGACGGGACCTGACCGCAGTGTCGGCTGGGCCACTGTGGACGTCGGCACGACCGCGGGCACGGCACCGCCACGGTAACGCCGCCGGGTGATCGCGCGGCTGGCCACTGGATCGGCCATGCCAGCCACCAGGACAAGACAAATCGGACGGGAACGTGGCCGTCAGGCTCGACGCCGCGAGCACTGCGACTGCCGCACGACAAATCTCCGTCACGAGCGAGGAGCAACTGCGGACTCGGTGGCCTCTGCCGCTAGCGTGGTCCAGAACATCGACTGATAGGACGCCAGCAGCCGCGCGTAGCCAGTTGCCCGCAGCGGCGGCTGACCTGTGTCGACGCTGGCGGCGACGATCTTCAGCAGCTGCTCCTCGTTCTGCTTGTCCGGGGCAGCCATCAGATCGAAGAAGGCGCAGGATCGCTGCTCGAACTTGTAGTCCGCATGCTCGCGCAGTGCCCGCCCGACGCCTGCAAAGCTCGCGGTCCACGCCGGTTTGCACGCCACCACCGCCAGCGCAGCGTCCACGGGCTGCGCGTTGAGCGCGAGCCAGGCGACGAACGCGGAGTAGGCACGGCAGCCTGCCCGCTGCGGACCGGGACCGGCGTCGACCCGGCGGCCGAGCGCTTCGGTGAAGATCGTGAGCAGGTCCATCGCGTGGCGCTCGGCTTCCGCGAACTCGGAGAACAGAGCGCCCACCGCGTCGTTCGACCGTGCGGCGAGGTAGAGGTAACTCCGGCGGTCGCTGGCCCGCGACTGCGCCTGCTCGGCCGCGAAATCGCCGAGCCGACCGCGCGGCACCGCGCCCGCCGAGACAAGTTGCAGGTATGGGTTGGCAGCCGCGTCGGTCACAATGTCGCGCCGGATTGCTTCGAGATAATCGCGTGGCCGAGGTCGCGGCGGCGGTACGAGTCGGGGCGGGCGCTTCGATGGCTGGGCAGGCCGGCGCCTGGCCTTGGCTCGCCGCGCGGCGCGCTGGCGCTTGGCCTCGATTCGCATGGCGAGAAGTTGTCGCTTGGCTTCGGCTCGGCTGGCGGCGGCTTGTCGCTTGGCTTCGATTTTGCTGGCCGCCGCTTCCCGCTTGGCTTCGGTTCGGCTGGCGGCGGCTTGTCGCTTGGCTTCGATTTTGTTGGCGGCGGCTTGTCGCTTCGCTTCGATTTGGCTTGCGATGGCTTGTCGCTTGGCTTCGGTTCGCTTGGCAGCGGCTTCCTTGGCGGCACCGCGAGCCTTGCGAATCGCGGCCAGCGCTGCGGCGTAGCCATCGTGCGCGCCGACGAGCGCGGCGTAGAGCCCGGCCGCCAGCAGCCACGACTCTGCCGGCACGAATCCCAGCGCGGGCGCCGAGTGCTGACCCGGCAGCAGATCCATACCCCACCCGCCGAACCAGGCAGCCGCCAGCACGGCCCCGATAGCTGCCCAGTTCGGGCCGCGCCCGCCCTTGCCCCAGGGCGGAATCTTGATGCGGCGGCTGCGATCGGCGCCCGGTTGCCGCCGGGCCAGCAATTCCACGCACATCACGACGGTCACGCTCGGCAGTACCACGGCGGACCAGGCGGCCACTCGCGCGAAGCCCGCAACGGACCCCTGAATCGCCCAGGTGGTCAGTCCGCCCAACGCCGCAACCAGGACCGCCGTGTGCCACCGGCGCCAGCCTTTCAGCTGCCCGACGAAGTTCTGGACGGCGTTGGTCATCTGATAGCAAGCGCCGCTCGAGTTGGCAACCTGCAGCATGGCGATCACCACGGCCGCCAGCCCGAGCACACCGAACGTCGAGAACCGGACTCCGTGCGCGAACGCCGCTTGCGTGCCCCCGCGCGACATGCTCGCCATCAGCCAGCCGGCTGCGGCGAGCAGCAGGCCGCCTGCCGCGAGTGAGACGAGGTAGGGCGACACGGGCCAGCGCGGCTTGGCCTTCCCGTAACGCCAGACGTCGGGCTCGTTGCCCCAGGCAAGGGCGCTGATCGCGATACCGACCCCCGCCTGGAAGGGCAGCGTCAGCGGCCCATGCGCGCCGAACGCGATGTGCGGGCTCAGGACGCCGCGGATAAGGAGATATCCGGCCCACGCGAGCAACAGCGGCGCGGCTAGGTAGCGGGCCACGGCGGCGATGCCGACGAACCCAAACAAGTTGATGCCCGCCGCGGCGACCGCGAGTGCTGCGGCGATCATCGCCACGTGCCCCCACCCGAAGACACCGCTGAAGATGCTTGCCACGACGGTGGACACGAAGGCAAGCCGGGCCGCGCCTGCGGCGACCAGCAGGTCCGAGATCACTGCGGACGCCGCCGATCCGAAGACCGACCGGGTGAGCAGTGCCGTTCCCCGGGCGGTGCGGGCACCGAGGTAGGCGGCCGGGATCGCGTAGGCAAGGTAGCAGCCGCCGCCGATCGCCATCGCGGCAAGGGCGCGGGCGAGAGAATATCCGGCCTGGTAGAAGTCGGCCCCGACGGCCAGAGCCGGGATACCACCCAGCATGGTCATCCACAGCGCGGTCAGGTGCCATCGCGGGACGCGTGCACTGACCGGAACCGGCTTGGATTTCGCGGTCGAGTAGTCGTCGGTGAGCGAGGCCGCTAGCGTGCTGGCCGCCAGGCGGCGTAGGGGCGACCGAATGCCGCGCGGTTGCGACGCCGCGACGGCCTCCGGTTGGCTGGCCGGCGAGGTGGGGGGAATGACCTCGTGCCCTTCTGCGGAGCCGGTCGCGGGTACCCGTGCTCTCGAACGCCACCGCAGCCCTTGGCCCGACGTTTCAGGCTGCTGCCCAAAGGTAATCTAGCCGCCGAAGCAGCCAACGGGCGGATGAATAAAGAGGCCGGCCCAGGGCACTTCGAGCGGCGCCGACCGCTGCGCGTCGGGTCGTCGCCACGGTGATGTCTCACCCGCGGCCAGGGGTCGGGGGGTCTCATATCGTTAGCATTTCGGCCTCGCCGCGCCTACGGTTGTGCGTGCCCCCGTTCCCGGCCCCAGGAGCGTCATGAGACGCGCCGCCCGCAGGCGCATGACCATTTGGATCGCTAGCGCGCACGTGCTCGCATCGGCGGGCGTCGCCGCCGCCGCCGTAGCCCTGTCCGGCGGGAGCGGGGACTCACGGGCGTTCAGCTTAAGCCTGGCTGCAGCCGCGGCGAAACCGCCGCCCGTGGTCGATGGTGTGCGCCGGGTCTATGTCGGATCCCCGCACTCACCACGACTGTCTCAGGCGCTGTCCCGCGGCGCGACGACAACGACCGCCCTGCCTGCGACCGCGGGTGCGCGCGCCGTCGACGTGGCAAGTTATCAGCACCCGCATGGCGCGGGCATCAACTGGGGCCAGGTAGCCAGGGCGGGATACAGGTTCGCGTTCGTCAAGGCATCCGAGGGCAACTACTACGGCAACCCCTACTTCGCCACCGACCTGGCGCAAGCCAAGGCTGCCGGGCTGTTCGTGACCGGCTACCACTTCGCGATACCGAACCTCAGTAGCGGCGCCAGCCAGGCCGACTTCGCGGTGAAGCACACCCGTTATGCTGCGGACGGGCGCACCATGCCGCTCGCGCTGGACATCGAGTACAACCCCTACGGCGCCACGTGCTACGGGCTCACCGCCGCGCGCATGGTGGCGTGGATCTCCGCGTTCACCGCTGAGGCACGGCGGCTGACCGGACAGCCGACGATCATCTACACCACCGCGGACTGGTGGCGCTCGTGCACAGGAGACAACGCAGGGTTCCGCTCTGACCCGCTGTGGGTCGCCGCGTATGGGCGCAACTCTCCGCCGATGCCGTCTGGCTGGCGTCAGTGGACGTTCTGGCAATACACCAGCAACGCGCGGGTGCCGGGCATCGCCGCGAAGGTGGATGTCAGCTACTTCGGCAGGGCAGTCCTGCAACTCCTTGATCCAGGCGCTCAGCGCAGCCTCGTGGGAACGGCGATCCGGCTGCAGGTCGGGTCGCTCAACGCGGCCGCCGGACAGCCGCCGGTCTACACCGCGGCTGGCCTGCCCCCCGGCCTGTCGATCAGAGCCAGCGGGCTGATCGTCGGCACGGTAGCGGCCTCGGCGACGGGCGTGCACGCGGTAACCGTCACCGCCCTTACCCCGCTCGGCGTTACCGACTCGGTGAGCTTCACCTGGACGGTGCCCGGCCCTGCGTTGCCCTCGAAATAACGGACTTCCGGCGGCTCAATCCAACTGGCCGCCCGCGCAGGCGGCGGAGACCGGGGCGGTGTGCCTGTCTCCGCTCCCGGGCACACCTATGAGGCCGTGCACCGCGATTTGCCGCGAAGAATCGTGATGCGCGGCGCTGAGGAACCCGATCGGAGACATTTAGTGCGGCTAAATCAGGGGCGCACCGAGGCTTGGGTGGTGGCCTGCGGCGTCCTGGGCCCGATCATGCTGGCGGCATACTTCGCGGCGCCGCTGTTCGCGCCACCGCTTGGCCGGGTGATCTATGCGGCCCATCCGGCGACCGCTGAGGTGGTGCGCACGGGCAGCCGATATCACGAACTGCTGTATGCAGGCGGCTGGCTGCAGGCCACCGGAGCCTTGCTGGCGGTCATTTTCTTCTTGGCGGTGGCTGGCATGGCGAGCACGCCGGAAAGCCTGGCCATAAGGATCGTCCAGCTGGGCTCGGCGGTTCTGGTGGCGGTGGCCCTCGCCGAGGTCATCTTCACCTTCACCTGGGCATCGGCCGCGGTGAACGGACAGACTGCCAGTTCCCGCACGAGCTTTGACCTGATGGCGGCCTTTATTCGCGTCTTCCCCATCGTGCCGGCCCCGGCGGTGTATCTGCCGATCGGAGCGCTGCTGCTGCGGTCCCCCGTGCTCCCCAGGGCGTTCGGTTACCTTGCGATCGGCCTGGGCGCCGCGTTCTTGATCGCCGGACTTACCGGTGCGCTCCTGCCGGCCGCCGCCGCCGCGACCGCGGGGCTCGCCGCCATCCAGGTGATCTGGATCATCGCCGCGGCAATCGCCTTGTACACCATGGCCAGAAAGGCCTTAGCCAAGCCGGACTTCGCCGCTGACGACTTGCCGCGCGACCTCCAGCAGCGGCGTGCTCTCAGCGAACGCACGCGCGGCCAGCAAATCCGCCGCGTCCTCTGGCTGGCACCCGAACTGCACCGAGACCATGCCGATCGCTTGCTGGACGACCGATTGACTGTCTGCCAAATCCAGGAACCCGAGGACAGCGAGGTCTGTGGGTGGCTCCGCGCTCTCCGAGAGGCCCAGCACCATCTGGGTGAGTGCGTCAGCCATCAGCTTGGTCGCGGTAGCGATGCGCTGCGGTGCTTGGGGAACCCTGTCGTACGCGCACAGAGTCCCGATGCGGGTGCGTGCCGGCCCGAGCGGGGCCGCGCATACCGCTTGAATGCCCAGTTCGGCGACGGCCGGGCCGTAGCGGGGCCATTGATCGAGCAACGTTGTGCCGACGGCGTTCACCAGCGTGCCGTTGGCAGCGTCGACGGCCGGGCCCTCACCCATGATCACCTCGAGGTCGTGCGCCGCCTGCGCCGTCTTGTCTGAC
Organism: Streptosporangiaceae bacterium; assembly: GCA_035631375.1. GTDB lineage: Bacteria > Actinomycetota > Actinomycetes > Streptosporangiales > Streptosporangiaceae > JAJYUU01. Next base: position 17,585 of record DASQIW010000102.1, on the reverse strand, counting down.
GTTGCCACCATGGCCGGCGTCCGCCCCTGACGACCGAGTGTCGCGACCGCGCTGGCGGTGCCGAGTTGAGCGGCGATCCCCGCCATGAGTACCGGTCGGCCATCAATGTTGGCGCCCTCGAGCCAGCTCTCCATCCGGGCTGCCAGCATCTCGTGCATTTCCGCTGACATCAGATGGCGTGATGCGGTGCGCTCCAATAGGTCCCGCATTGTTCGGTGCCATTGACGCTGCGAGTCACCCTCCGACGGCATCACCATCCGATGGCCTGCCGCGCGGGCTGCGGCCAGTGCGGCCCGCTCACGTGCCAGCGCGGCAAACCGCCGGACTTTCTCGATTGCAGCCCGGGTCTTGTCGTCGGGAGATGACACAGCTAGAGCCTACGCTTCCGGAGGAAACGCGACAGGCGCGTGATGGCGGCCTGCCGCACGCGGGCTACGCTCGATCTGTAGGGGCCCAGGACAATGGGGCGGCCATCGGGCATGAAGAATCGTGACCTATGGGTCAGCACGAGACTTATCGAACTGGCCGAAAGCGCAGATGCTGCCGACGGCGAGGCCGTCAGCGCCAGGCAACTCACGGTGAGCCTGGCCGAGCTCCTCGCACCGGCGGAGGTCGGATTTTTGCTCTCTTCCGAGGCCGGCGGCATGACCGTGCGGGCGGCCAGTAGCAGCCGTGCCCGGGACCTGGCGTCGCTCGAGGTGCTTCGCGGTGAGGGACCGTGCACGGATTGCATGACGCTGGCGAGGCCAGTACTCAATGAGGTTGTCGGAGCGGCCGACGGGCGGTGGCCAGCATTCGGGGCGAAGGCCGGCGCCGCTGGTTTCTGGACTGTGTCAGCGCTCCCGCTTCGGCACGGAGAGCACACCTCGGGCGCAGTCAGCGTGCTGGCTGGTGGGAATTGGCGCCTCGAGGGAAGCGATCTGTACTTCGCCGAGATTCTGACCAGGGCCGCCGCGCTCGCCATCGTGCACCAGCGCGAACTCGGCGCACAGACGCGGACGGCCGAGCAATTGCAGCGCGCTCTGGATAGCCGCGTCACCATCGAGCAGGCCAAGGGCGCCACCGCGGTACGACTCGACATCACACCGGACGCGGCTTTCGCCCTGCTCAGAGCGTATGCGCGCCGAGAGAGCCGGGCGCTTGCCGACGTAGCGCGACAAACCATAACAGGCGAGCTGTCAGCTCACGACCTGCTCGTCCGGCGCGAGGTCAACAAAAAGCGAACGGCACGGCCAGCCGGTCAGCCGTCATGACGAGCGCCGGACATGTGGCGCGTCGGCGCTTAGCAGACTTCCTCCGGGTCTAGGCAGGCCTCCACCACTTGAAGTGTCCAGCCGCTGTTCTCCATCTGCGCTGTCTTCTCGCGCGCCAGCTCCGGCGAGCTGAAGACGCCCAGAAATTGGTAGGTTTGACGGTCCGACTCCGGGTCCGCTCGGTATTGCCATGCCAGATACACTTCCGCGACGGTCTGCTGCTCCGATCGCTGCTCAGGCACCGTTACTGCGCGATTCATGCCGCCCCCCGGCTGCTTTGCTGCCGTGTCAAGCCGGGGTCCAGGACCTGACGTTCTACACAACAGTACCCACTGTGCGGGAGGCCCTTGCGACGGCGAACCGCGGTTGTTCAGCCGACATGACCTCGCTTAACCGGTTGCACACCTCCAGACGGCGCATAACGTGCTCTACGGAGCTTCGGATGCCGGTGTCAGCCTGCGTCAACGGAAGTCGTGGCTGTCGGTCTGGCAGGGATCCCCGACCCTTGGCTCAGGTCTCGCTTTCCGCTGAGCCGCTCTCCGGCTTCCCTCTGCGCGTCCTGCGCACGCCTCAGGTGTTCCTGGGCCGTGGCGAGGGCAGCTGTGGCGCGTTGCACGACCGCGCTCGCGTTCGTCACAGCGGCCGCGTGTCTAGCTGCCGCCTCGGCGTGCTCCGCTGGTACGACGCGCGGCCATGGGGTGATGTCTTCATCAGCCGTAGAGATGGCGTATGAGCTGTCCATGCTGTGACCATAGGGCGCCGCAACGGTTCTGTGACGCTGGCTTGTGGCCTGTGACTGCAGGACCAAGGTCCTTGTTCTGGCCGGGATTCGCGTTAAGCGACTGACGTTCCGCCCGCCTGTACGACCAGCTGCGAGAGGATGCCCACTGCCTCATCGATCGACGTATTGTCCAGATTGCCGTAACCAAGCAGCAAGCCGGGCCTGCTCGGATCGGGCTGGAGCCGCATCTCCTCGATGTCGCCGACCTGGAGGCCGCGCCGCGCCGCCGCCGCGATGATGGACCGGGTGTCCGTACCTGACGGCAACTCGAGCAGCAGCATCATCCCCGATTCGGCCCCGTGCACCCGATAGCCAGGCAGCTGGGCCTGGAGCGAGTCGACGAGCAGGTTGCGCCGTGTCCGCAGCTGTAGGCGGGTTGTCCGGAGATGCCGGTGATAGCCACCCGACCGCATCAAATGAGCCAGGGCGAGCTGGTTGAGAGCGGGCGGCAGCACCTGAATCTCGTCTTCGGCCCGCACCGCCTGAACGAGCCGGCCCGGCGTTACCACCCAGCCGATGCTGACGGTGGGGCCCAGGGCCTGCGTCATCGACCCCATCAGTGCCACCCGACGCGGATCGCTGCCCTGGAGCACCGGAGGTACCGGCCGGTCGTAGCTGAATTCGTGGTCGTAGTCGTCCTCAATGACCAGTCCGTCCGCTCGGCGGGCCCAGTCCAGCAGTTGTCGCCGCCGGTCGGCCGGCAGCGGCCCGCCATAGGCCATCTGCCGGGCGGTGCCCACGCAAACCGCGCGCAGGTCGGGATGCCGGTCGAGCGCTTCGACCACCAGGCCGTGCTCATCGACCGGCAGCCCGATGAGCCGCATGCCGGTCGTGTGGGCGGCTTGCCAGTACCGGGGCGAGCCAGGGTCCTCGATGCCGAGTACCGACTCGCCTTCGGCCATGAGCGCGCGGCACACCTGCATCAGGGCTTGCCCGGCACCGGAGAAGACAGAGATCGTGCCCGGCTCGGCGGCGGCGCCTCGGCCCCGGTGCAGATGCTCGGCCAGCACTGTGCGCAGTTCGAGCATGCCGCCCGGCTCGGAATAGCCGAGCTGGCTGAACGACGCCGTCGCGGCGGCGGCGGTGATCGCCTGCACCCACTTGCGCCGCGGAAAGGCTCGCAGGTCTGGCCAGCATGAGTACATGTCGAACCGCGCGAGCGGCACCGCGGCGGGAATCGCCTGCCTAGTCAGCCGGAGCGCGACATCGTCATCCGGGTCAGGCGCCCAGCTCACTCTGGTGGCCGAGCCCGTCTGAGCGCTCAGATAGCCCTCAGTCACCAGCTGGCCGTAGGCCTGTGTAACCGTCCAGCGGGACACGCCGAGCTCATCGGCAAGCTGCCGGCTGGGCGGCAACGCCGCGCCGTGCGGCACGCGACCGTCCCTGACGGCTGAGCGAATCGCGGCAGCAAGCCGCATGTGCAGCGGCCCCGGCCTCGTCGCGGACAGGTCGAAGAGGGTTCCCCAGGCCAGATTGGTCTGCGTTTTCGCCACGCTATTGGATCGTACAGCCAGATCAGCCTTACCTAGCGTGAGAAGTGCGCCAACGACAGCTGAAAGGAGGAGAACGAAATGACCTTGTCTGCTTCGGTGGTACGGCGGGCGCTGATCCTATGGCCGCGGCGCCAGCCGCTGCAGCCCGCTCGGCGCCGCACGCACCGCAGACCATACCGGGACGAGTACTTCGCAGATCCGAATGTGGTTGAGGACGACTACTGGCGGATGAAGCGCAGATGACCTCACCGTCTCAATCCTCCCGACCGTAGGCTCCTACGATGACGGGGTGACGGAGCAGGTTGGCGAAGGCCCGCCCGGGCGCCGCGCGTATCCGAAGGGGACGCGGCGCAGGCAGCAGATCCTGGAGAGCGCTATTGCGTTGTTCGCACAGCGGGGCGTAGACAGCGCTTCCTTGCGAACAGTGGGTCAGGCGATTGGCGTGTCCCATACCGCGCTGCGCCACTACTTCTCGACACGAGACGAGTTGCTCGTCGAGGTGTACAGGACGCACGAGGCGCTCACCGATGACGAGGACTCACCAGCGGGCAAGTCTGCTGTTGGCGTGATCGTCGAAGCCGCTGAACGGAATCGCTCGATCCCCGGCCTCGTCGAGCTCTACGCCACGCTGACCACGGATGCGTTGCAAGAGGCGCACGGCGTCACTCGTCAGTTCGTGCGCGACCGGTTCCGCTCACTGCGCGCGACGCTGGCCGGCCGGATCGAATCCGGGCAACGGGCCGGGCGCATTCCCGCGAACATCGACCCCGTCGACGCGGCAGCGCTGGTCATCGCGGCGTCGGATGGCCTGCAGATCCAGTGGCTCCTCGATCCCTCCGTCATCGATGTCGGCCGTTCGCTGTCACTGCTTGACCAGCTGCTCCAGCAAGACGCAAAGCCCGGCAGTACTGGATAGCTCCCGCACCGCCGCGCCACGCGAGGGCCAGCTCCGATCCAGCCGTGATACTTTCCACTGGAAGGTTTTTGGAGTCAGCGGATTTGGAGTCGGCGGATAAGGTCGCTGGTCATCGCTCCTGGCCAGCGAAACCGGCGAACCGGAAGGGCTGCCAGGCGAGCGGCGGCCTGACGCCTTTCAGGGGAGCATGCTGGTGACGGACGTCCTTGTCACAGCCCAGGGCTCGATGCTGACCCGCTGGCGGTGGACGATCACCGCCGCGTTCGGCCTGGGCGGGATCGCGATCACCGCGTGGGGCCCGAGGCTGCCGGCCATCAAGGCGAGCCTCGGGATCGGCACGGCCGTCATCGGTTTGCTCCTGGCGGGCGTGACCGTCGGGGGCATCCTGGGGCTGTTCGTGTCGGCCCCGGTCCTGCGCTGGCTGGGCAGCCGCCGAACCGTCACGGGAGCGCTCCTGGTCATGACCGCCGCTATGGCCGTCATGGGTCTCGCGCTCATCCTGGGCTCGGTTCCGCTGCTCGCGGTTGCCTTCGTGATCGTCGGTCTGGCGATCGGCGTTCTGGACGTGGTCATCAACGTTGAGGGCGCTGCCATCGAACGGGCCGCGGACCGCACCCTCATGCCCATGATGCACGCCGCGTGGTCCGTTGGCGCCGCCGTCGGGTCGGGCATCGGTGCGGCCTGTGCGGCTCTCGGCATCGCTCCGTCCGCGCAGCTCCTCGCCGAGGCCGTCCTCATTGCGGCGGTCGCGCTCGGAATGGCGGCGGGCATCCCCAGCGGGAGACGCGGTACGCCAGGGCAGCGATCGGAGAGCCGGAGGGCGGCGCTGGGTCAGTGGCTCCGTGGCTGGCTCGACTGGCGACTGCTGCTCATCGGCGTGGTCATGCTCGGTTGCGAGCTCGGTGAGGGGTCCGCCAATAGCTGGCTCACGCTGGCGGTCCGAGACGACCACGGACAGGCCGCCGCGGTCGCCGCGTTGTGCCTTACCGTGTTCGCCGCCGCCGAAGCGCTCACCCGGATTTGCGGCGGCCCAGTCGTCGACCGGCTCGGGCGCGTCCGCACCATCCGCGTGACCACGGCGCTCGGTGTCGTCGGCCTGGTCCTGTTCATCGAGGCAGGAACTATCTGGCTCGTGCTGGTCGGCGTTCTGCTGTGGGCGGTTGGCGTATCGATGGGCTTCCCCCTCGGCATGTCCGCGGCAGCGGAGGGCGGACCCGACCCGGCCGCCAGGGTCAGTGTCGTCGCCTCGATCGGCTACTTCGCCAACCTCGCCGGACCGCCTGCCATCGGAGTGCTGGCCCAGTCCGCCGGCCTGCTTCATGCCCTGTGGCTCCTCGCCGCCCTGTTCCTCGCCGCTTTCGCGGTGGCGGGCTCGCTCCGGCGACAACCGGCATCGCCAGTTGGGGGCGCCCCCCCGCCCAGCAAGGCGTAGAGGGCGGGTTAGCCCAGCGTTCGCATCGTGGGCCGCGAGTACGGTGTAGGTACCGTGAGCGCCTGATGGGGGGAGGCGATTATGACAGGACGTATGGGGAAATCAAGAAATATCTTCCTCGTCTGGTTCGTGTGGCCGCTGATTACGCTCGGGATCTATCACCTGGTCTGGTGGTACAAGATCAATCGCGAGGCGCACGACCTGGACGCCGGCATCGAGGTCAGCCCTGCCGTTTCAGTGGTCGCCATCACGCTCGGAGCGCTCATCATCGTGCCACCGTGGGTGTCCATCTTTAACACCGGCGACCGGATCGCCCGGATGCAGTCGGCAGCCGGAGCACCGGCCACCTGCAACGGCATCCTCGGCGTGCTAGCGAGCTTCTTCCTCGGACTGCATGCGCTCTACTACCAGAACGAACTGAACAAGCTATGGGCTTATCTCGGTAGTGCGCCTGAGGGGACCGTCGTCACGCTTCCCAGCCGCCCCGGACCAAGCTCGCCCGAGCAAGGCGAGGCCGCTGCCTAGCGCGGAAGGTACAGCGATCGCCTAATCGCAGCGCGCGACCGGCGGCCGCGAGCGCATTGCTGCCCGTTCCCTTGTTCATGCCCGACAGCGGGAACGACGGTAGCTCGCGTCGCGGCCGGCACCACCCGGCTGCGCTAGGCGCCGGTCAGTTCGGCCCCCAGTTCGGACAGGCGTGAGGGGCCGGGACAAGCGACACTGTCGGGAGTCCTCGATGACCACCGCGTACGCCGAGCTGTGAGGAGCGTGTCCATGACCAAGTCCGCTGACGCCAGCAGTCGTGATGGCGAGGTGGTCCAGCGCACGGAGTTGCAGCCGGGGGTTGTCCAGCTGACATTGTGCCGGCCGGAGAAGCTGAACGCCCTGACCGAGCCGCTGGTCAGCCAGTTGCACTCCCATCTGCGCGACGTGGCCGCGGACCAGGCATGCCGGGTTCTGGTGCTGACAGGGGCTGGCCGGGGCTTTTGCGCGGGTCTCGATCTCGGCGGCTTCGGCACGATTCCCGGCACCGAGGAATTCGGGCGCACGCACCAGACCTGGGCAACGCAGCGGGCGATAGCCGCGCTGGTGCAGGAGATGCGCCGCCTGCCGCAGCCAGTGATCGCCGCGGTGAACGGGCCTGCCGCTGGTGGCGGGCTCGCCCTGGTGTGCGCGAGCGACATCCGCATCGCCGCATCCACTGCGGTGTTCTCGACGTCGTTCATCCGCATCGGCGTCAGCGGCTGCGACATCGGCACGTCATGGATGCTGCCCCGCCTGGTTGGCGCGGCACGGGCACACGAGCTGATGCTCACCAGCCGGCGCTTCGACGCGGGCGAGGCGCTCCGCATCGGGCTGGTGACCGATGTTGTCGAGCCCGATGCCTTGCCGGGTGCCGTCGCTGCAATGGCCGGTTCGCTGCTGGCGGCGCCGCCGCTCTCACTGTCCCTGACGAAGCAGGGCATGTGGCTGGCGCTGGAGATACCCTCGTTCGACGCCATGGTGGAAGTGGAGAACCGCCAGCAGGTCCTGGCGTCGGCGACGGCCGACGCCGGCGAGGCGATGGCGTCCTACCTCGGGCGGCGGCCCGCCGAGTATCGCAACCGCTGACTGACGGCGCGTAACCGCCAGTCAGCGGGCCGCTATCGGGTCAGCCCGTAAAGGGCTCCAGCGTGTGACTGAAGTCCCAGGTGTTCTGCGTGATGCCGGAGCAGGTGTTGCTGTCCACGCTGCCCGGGCAGCCGCCGTTGTCGCGCTGGATGGCCCAGATGGACAGGAAGTTCATGTTGTTGGCCTGGGCGAAGTTGAGCATCGTCGTCGCGTCGGGCAGGTACGTGACCTCGGTCTTCTTCCGCAGGTCGTCGATACCGGGCAGCAACGTCATCCCTTCCATGGTCCAGATCTGCGCCGAGGTCAGGCTCGGGAAGATGGCCTGCAGCTGCGTGTGCGTGTTGGTGGCCGCGTTCTCGGCCGCGGTGCCCATCTCCACGACGCCTTCCTTGGCGATGTAGTAGTCGAACACCATGATGTTGACCGAGGTCACGGTGGCGCCCGCAGTGACGGCGTTCTGCAGCACGGCCTCGCCGTTCGGGTCGAGCCCGTACTGCTCGACGGGAATCGTGTACTGGATCTGCAGGGGAATGCCGTTGGCTGCGGCCCACTGCTCGGTCAGGGCGATCGCCTGGTTGCGGCGAGTGATCCCGGCTGTGTTGTTCAGCGAGCTGGACTCGACGTCCATGTCCAGCCGGGTGACCCCGAGCGTGGTGATCACCTGCTCGTAATCGGCCGCGATCGACTGCACGTTCGTGCACGAGTCGGCGATCTCGGTGCCGCCGTGATCGGCACTGTAACCGCCGAAGGACGGGATGACGTCACCGCCGTCCACGCGCAGCGACGCGATGTCGGCGGCGTAATAATTCAGCGGCTGCGACGACACGCCGTTCCAGTCAAGGCTGCACGAGTTCTTGCCGGTTGCCTGCAGGAACGCGAGCGTGAGGTATTTCGCTCCGGACGCCTGCTCGGTGGCGGTCAGGCTGGGGGTATTGGGAGCGAGATAGGTCTCGTAGTACGGGGCGTACACGTGCGCGGGCAGCGCCGTGTAGGCCAGCGCCTGGCCGCCCGCGGCCAGTGGCCAGATCAGAACCGCAGCCGTGACGGCTGTGCCGAAGGCGAATCGATGTCCAGCTTTCACAGTTGCCTCTTCCTCGAATCTGGCTTGCGGTTGGGTGGCTCACGGCACGGGTGCCGGGATGTTGACCTGCGGCACGTTAAACCCAGACACAGTGATCACTGGGGTAGCACCGTTGAGATCCGACGAGTCGTAGGTGACGGTCAGGGTCCGCGACTCACCGGCGAACAGCGTGATGTCGTTGCCCTGCCAGAGGGAGGACTGCAGTTCGTTGTCACCGGACTGCAGGCCGCCCGTGGCCGTGCCGCGCCTGACGTCGGCGCGGAGGAAGAACGCCACGCTCGAGGAGGACGTGTTCGTGATCGTCACGGTCGTCGCCACATCTGCGCCGTCAGGCCCGGACTTCAGCGCGGAGGTGGCGGTAGCCGAGACCGTCGAGGCCTGCAGGCTGCCCAGACCGGTCAGATTGGCGTACGTGGAGACCGTGCCCACCGGCTGGCCCAGCGACTTGCTCCAGTTGACGACGTCCGGCGTCGTCGACAGCCAGTAGACGTTCCGGTCGATGACGGTGCCGTTCTGCCGCAGCAGCAGCTCGACGAAGTACGTGGTCCCGGTTGGCATCGTCGGCACGGTCGGGGTAAGGACGCTGCCCTGCACCTGCTGGCTGGCCAGCGTCTCGGCCGGCGAGGTCTCGTCGTCTGTCACGGTTCCGGAAAGGTTGTAGACCCTCGACTCGACCGTCAGGCCCGACTGGGTCGTGTTGCTCAGGTTGTCGAGCGTGACGGTGCCGTTGTCCAGCGCATAGAGCGCATGCACGGTCGTGTCGGCCTCCTGCACGCCGAAGTAGGCGCCGGCCTGGTCACCGTCGTTGTTGTAGAGGTACCAGAGCAGGCTCGGCCAGCCCTTGTTCATCTGCCAGTAGATGGTGCCCGTCGAGGGGAGCGGCGTGTTGCTGGCGTGGTCGATGAACGCCTCGAACTGAGCCCTGGTGTCCTCGTAGTTCTGGAGCTGCGCCTCCTCGACGTACTGGGCCAGCGAGGCTGGCGTTCCGTACCGGGCGTTCAGCGCGGCGTTGAAGTGGCACGGCGTCCCGAAGGAGTAGCCCGTGCTGCAGCGGGATTCGTAGTTGGCGTGGTACTGGTTCGACCTCGGGCTCTGCCACAGGCTCGACAGATCGCCGGCCGACATGAACCGGTCAAGCGAGTCCATGGTCGGTATCGTGTCCCCGGCACTTTCCTCGCTGTCATAGCCCCAGGCTGCACCGGCATTCGTCACGGTGCCATCGGTCCCGAGGTTCGTGGTGTCGTACCAGTAGTCGGGCGGCACCCATTCGTAGGGGCCCTCTTTCTCCCCGGAGGCGCCAAGCGTCTGCGTCGACTTGTATTCGGCGGACGCGATCAGCGGTGTTTCCGGGTAGAAGTCCGCGTTGGTGAACCCGCTGATCGACACCGACTCCTGCTGGCTGACCGGCTGGTTGTCGCTCCACTGGAAGCTGAAGACGCTCGGGTGGTTGCGCAGGTTCGTCCCGATCGTCTGGGCCGAGTTCTGCAGTATGGTCAGCTGCGCCTGAGCGGGCGTCCCGCTGACCTGCCAGGCGTCACAGCACTGGAAGCCGCCGTTGACGAGAATGCCGGCAGCGTCCATCTGCTCGAACCAGTCCCCGGGCATGATGTGACCCTCGAGCCTAATCGCGTTGACGCCCATGTTCTTCATGAGGGCTATCTGCTTGGCGGTGTCAGCCGCCGAGTAGTGCAGGAACAGGTTCTCCGACCAGCCCCCGCCCCTGATCACGATCGGCACTCCGTTGATCTTGAAGGCGCGGGCACCGCTCGGCTCGATCGCGTTCGACCCGGTCAGGTACGAGGTCACGGTCCTGATCCCGAACGTCTCGGTCGTCGAGTTGCCTGTCGTGCTGCCCTGCGCGACCGAGACACCGAGCGTGTAGAGGGGCTGGGCGCCGAGCTGGTATGGCCACCACACCTGCGGACTCGTAATGGTCAGGCTGGGGAAGCCGGCCGGTGTAAAGGTCACCGTCTGCGTCGTGCTCGCCGGAACGGTCACGCTCTGGCTCACCGTGATCGGAGTGCCGCTGTTCGGCGGCGTGACCGTCGCGGTCACGGTACCGGTCTGGCTCGACGTCGTGCTGTTGGTGACGTCAGTCTTCACGGTCAGCGCTGCAGTGCTCAGGTCCGCCGCATCGCTCTGATTGACGTGCGAGTTGCCAACGGACAGCCCGCCATCCACCTGGAGCTGCACGGGAAACTGGATGCCGGTGTTGTTGTCCGGTGGGATCTGCGTCCAGTCGACGTTGTCGAGCGTGAACATGGTGGTCGGATTGTTCGGATTGACCTCGATCGCCAGTGAGTTGGTGCCGGACAAAACAAGGCCGGAGATGTTGAAGGTGAACCGCGTGTAGTCCCCGGTGACCGTGGATGAGGCGGCGACCTGGGTGCCGTTCACCCAGACGTTCGCGGCACCGACGACTCCGTTCACGATCAGGCTGGCCACCTGGCCGGCTGCCAGGTTGGGCGTGAAGTCTGTTCTCCACCACCACGGCACGCTGAATCGTTTGACCGAGACGGGGCCGACTTTGCTTTGCGAGCCGTAGCACAGCTGCATGTTGTTCGAGAAGAACACGCTGTTCGGGCTGCTAGTGCTCTGGTTCACGGGCTGCAATGCGGTGTCGCCAGGGCACTGGCCGTTCTGGAGCAGGGCCTCGATCTCGGTGCCTGGCGCGCCGGCGTCGTCATTGGTGACCGGCAGCCACGTGCTGGTGCTGAACCCCGGCATGGAGATCTGCGCGCCCGACTGGGTAGCGACCGCGCTGCTTTGCACCGCCCAGCCATTGCTGCCCAGGTTGGAGATGTCGCTGGCCCCGGTGTCCTGCGGCGAGCTCAGGCCAGCGACCGCTCGCGCCCCGACGCTCGAGCGGGCAGCCGCTGGCGCGGTCCCTGCACCTGAGATCAGCCAGGCTAAGACCACCGCTGCGACAATGGCGGCCGGCCAGCGTGCAGAGTGACGGCTGAAGATTCGCCTCATAGCTGGCCACTCCTGTCCCGCAGCTATCGCCGCGAACGACGGGCGCCCCCCGCTTGACTGTCGGTTAGTTCGTAACCTATCCAAACAAACCTGTCAAGAGTGAGGGCCTTCCCCCTAGCTGCCCGGTGTGGCCGGACTATCGTCGGGATCCTGGCTTCCGAGTTCGCCGCGTTATCACGCGCAAGCGGTGAGACCCGTCACGAGACGAGGAGACGCACAGTGACCGACGCAGGCAAGGGAACGGCAGATATCGGGGTGACTGGCCTCGCTGTGATGGGCCGCAACCTCGCCCGGAACCTCGCGCGCCACGGATACCGCGTAGCCCTGCACAACCGAAGCGCCGAGCGAACCCATAGCCTGATCGCCGAGCATGGCCACGAAGGCGACTTCGTCGCGAGCGAGACGATGGCAGATTTCGTCGCGTCCCTGTCCAGGCCGAGGGCGGTCATCGTCATGGTCCAGGCCGGCGCTCCGACAGACGCCGTCATCGACGACCTAGCCAGCCTTCTCCAGCCGGACGACATCATCATCGACTGCGGTAACGCCCACTTCGCGGACACCGTTCGCCGAGAGCGCGCCCTGTCCGAACGCGGATTCCATTTCGTGGGCACGGGCGTCTCCGGTGGCGAGGAAGGAGCACTCAACGGTCCATCGATCATGCCTGGCGGGTCCGAGCGCGCCTACGAGAAGCTCGGCCCCATCTTCGCGTCGATCGCCGCCCAGGTGGACGGCACACCCTGCACCGTGCACGTCGGTCCCGGTGGTGCTGGTCACTTCGTCAAGATGGTGCACAACGGCATCGAGTACGCGGACATGCAGCTCATCGCGGAGGCTTACGACCTGCTCCGCTCCGGTCTAGACGTCTCTCCCGCCGAGCTCTCGGAGATTTTCCAGACCTGGAACTCCGGCGAGCTCGAGTCGTTCCTCATCGAGATCACCGCCGATGTGCTCGGCCACATCGACGATGAAACCGGCCGGCCTTTCGTGGACGTCGTCCTCGATCAAGCCGAGCAGAAGGGCACGGGCCGGTGGACCGTCCAGATCGCTCTCGACCTTGGCGTACCGGTGACCGGGATCGCCGAGGCAACCTTTGCCCGGTCACTTTCTGGCCACGCCGACCAGCGCTCTGCCGCCCGTAAGACGTTCACTGACGGCGCCGCCGACAGCGCGGCCAAGGGCATCGCTAGCGACCGCGATCAGTTCATCGCGGACGTGCGCCGCGCCCTGTACGCATCGAAGATTGTCGCCTACGCACAGGGCTTCGACCAGATCGCTGCGGGCAGCCAGGAAAACGATTGGAACATCGACCTGGGAGCCATGGCGACCATCTGGCGCGGTGGCTGCATCATCAGGGCCCGATTCCTGGACCGGATCCGCGACGCTTACGCGACCGACCCCCATCTCCCGAGTCTCCTTGTCGCTCCTTACTTCGCCGACGCCGTCGCCGAGGCCGTTCCGAGCTGGCGGCGGGTCGTCGCCCTGGCCGCCCAGACAGGCATTCCGACGCCGGTGTTCTCCTCAAGCCTCGCGTACTTCGACGCCCTCCGCCGCCCACGGCTCCCCGCCGCCCTCATCCAGGGACTGCGGGACAACTTCGGCGCACATACCTACCGCCGGGTCGACCGGGACGGCTCGTACCACACCCTCTGGGCCGAGGGCCGGAGCGAGGTACCTGCCTAGCGCACCATGCCGTCCTCGCGGCCGAACCCCGTGACAGGATGGACGGATGCCAGCCCGCCTGAATGTGCTCTGCAGTGGCTATGTCGGCGACCGGGTGGCCAGCACCGTCGTGCTGGCCCGCGACGGCGATGCCGTCATCGTCGTGGATCCGGGTATGGTCGCGAGCCGCGCGCAGATTCTCGATCCCCTCGCAGGGCTCGGTGTCAGCCCGGAGGAGGTCACCGATGTGGTATTCAGTCACCACCACCCCGATCACACGCTGAACGCCGCGCTGTTCGCACGCGCTCGCTTCCACGACTTCTGGGCGATCTATCAGGACGATGTCTGGACCGAACGGCCCGCTGATGGGTTCGAGCTGTCGGCGTCGGTACGGCTGATGAGCACGCCCGGCCATACCGCGCAGGACATCACCACGCTGGTCACGACCGGGCACGGGCTCGCCGCCTGCACGCATCTGTGGTGGTCGCTCGAGGGGCCGGCCGTCGATCCGCTCGCCGAGGACCAGGACTTGCTGGAGCGCTCCCGGGCCAGGCTGCTGGCGCTCGAGCCCGCGATGATCATGCCTGGTCACGGCGCGCCGTTCTCTCCATCAGAGCTGGCGGCGCACATCTCGTGACCGGCTGCGGCTGGCGCCGGGATGTCTACGAGCTCGAGTCCGGACGAGCGGAGTAACCGCGTCCGGGCCAGTAGGGCCACTCTTCAAACCAGCGGCAGCGGCCGTCATCCGCCAGCCGGATAACCCACAGATCGCGGTACTCCTGGTGTGGCGGGCCCGCGTAGGCAACCTCGGCCCGGACAACCGCTGTTGGCCCGTCAACAGCGACGATCTCGGTGGCCAGCGTGAACACCTCGTCCGGGCCTTCTCGCTCTGCCTCCCACATCCGCTGGATCGCGCTCAGGCCGGCAACGGGCCGCTCATAGGGGGACTTCAGGTAGATAGCGTCAGGGGCGAACAGATCAGCCAGGCGGTCGGTGCCTGGCGCTCGCCACGCGGACTCATAGCCCTCAAGCCACCGGCTCACCGCTGCTCGATCTGTCACGCCTCCATGGTGCCCGCAATCTGAGTTCGCTGGCGATGTGAAGGCTCGAGGGCTTCGGTAGTCTCCGAGTATGACTGAGCGCGCGGCCTTCGGCCGGACCGGGCACGAGAGCAGCCGTGTTATCTTCGGCGCGGCGGCGCTCGGGTCAATGCGGCAGGACAATGCAGACGAGGTTCTCGCGACGCTGCTGGAGTTCGGCGTCAACCACATTGATACGGCGGCCTCCTACGGCGACTCCGAGCTTCGGATCGCGCCGTGGATGCCAGAGCACCGAGGAAAGTTCTTCCTCGCCACCAAGACGGGCGAGCGCTCGGGCGACGATGCGCGCGCTAGCCTCGAGCGCTCGCTGACCCGCCTGGGCGTCGACCATGTGGATCTCATCCAGCTGCACAATCTCGTCGAGCCCGACGAGTGGGAGCAGGCCCACAGCGCGGGCGGCGCAGTCGAGGCCTTGTCCAGGGCCAGGGATGAAGGGCTGTGCAGGTTCATCGGCGTGACCGGGCACGGGCTACGGATTCCTGGCATGCACCTGAGGAGTCTCGAGCGGTTCGACTTCACCTCGGTGCTCCTGCCGTACAACTACACGCTGATGGCCAACGACCAGTACAGGGCTGACGCGGAAGCGCTCCTAGAGGTGTGCCAGCAACGCGGCGTGGCGGTGCAGACGATCAAGTCCGTCGCGCGGCGGCGCTGGGCGGAAGGAGCGGGGCCGCGGTTCAGCTGGTACGAGCCGCTGCCTGACGGCGCTGCGCTGAATCGGGCAGTGCGTTACGTGCTCGGCCGCCCCGGACTGTTCCTCAATTCCTCGAGCGACGCCCGCCTCCTGCGGCCGACGCTCCAGGCCGCCGCCTTCAGCGGGCCGCCGCCGACCGACGAGGAGATGGCGGCCGACGTCGGCCGGCACGACATCGAGCCGCTGTTCGACGGCGCCGAGCTGGAGCGAATCTAAGTCCGTTCAGACGACGTGCCTGAGCTCCTCGGGCTCGAACGCCTCGATCTCGTCGGCATTCACCTGGTCGACATTCATGGTCCGGGCCACGGCGAGCGCCTCGAGTCTGCGCTTGATGAGTCCCTGCTGGTACTCGTCATCGAAGCCGAGCGCCGCACGACGCTCCCGCATGTCCGGGTCGTCCGCCGCGCCGTACCCGCCGCCGAAGCCACGGGTGAGCTTTGCCCAGCGCTGCTCGACCCACTCCCAGAGCTCAGGGTTCTCCGCGATGATCTGCCGTCCGAGATAGGTGCCATAGGCGATATGACGTCGCTCATCTCGCTGCGTGAGCTTGATGCCCGCCTCGAGCCCGGGCAGCTTGCCGAGCTGACGGAAGGTCAGCTCCCAGCGCCGGTACCCGGCGATCGCTGCCACGCCCTCGACGAGCTGGTTGTAGATAAGGGTCGCGTCCAGGATGGCTCGAGGCGATCGATCGGTGTCGAGCCGGCGCATGACTCTCGTGAGGGCGCCGTCGAACAGGCCAGGGCGGTCGGCCTGCCCAAGGGCGGCCTGCCGTGCCCGGACAAGGTCGTCGAGCGACGAAGGATCGAGGCCGACTGCGTCGAACCACCGGCGGAACATGTCGGTGTGCTTGGCCTCCTCCATCGTGAACATCGACAGGTACATCGTGTCCTCGAGACGGCCCAGGTCGGACATGCAGCGCAGCAGCGGGACGATGTCCAGCGTGACTGCCTCTTCACCGACCATGAATCCGCGCGCCGACAGGGCCACCAGCGTCCGCTCCTCGTCTGACATCGACTGCCAGTCGACGGCGTCCTGCGAGAAGTCGAGGTCGGCGGGATCCCAGAACAGCTTCTTGGATTTCTCCCAGAGCTTCCACGGCACGGAGTCGTAATCAAGGCCGCGCGTGGACCGGTAGCGATCGATCTGGGTCTCCTGGATCTTGCCGGTTGCTACTGCCTCGGACATCTCGCTCCTTCCCGATGGCCGCGGTTCACTGCCACTACTACGTCGAACTGCCGATGCGGTCCCGGCCTGGCATGAGCTGGTGTTCGGCCAGAAACTCGGAGACGACCTGGTTGTACTCCTCCGCCGTCTCGTAGTAGACGTTGTGCGGCGAGCCGTTCACCACGTGGAGCTTCGCTCCTGGCACACTCGCAGCGAGCGCGCGCGCATTGGGCAGCAGCCAGTCGAGCTCACCGACCACGACGAGCATCGGCGACCGGATGGTCGCCACGCCTCCCTGCAGATCTTCGCGGCTGGGCCCAGCGATGGACCGCGTCCGGGGATGACGCAACGCCTCGAGCCGGGTAGCCGTCGAGCGGATCCGCAGATAGCGCTCGTAGAGGAGCGGATCACGCGTGCGCAGGCCTTCGGTGAGCGAGTCCCCGACGGGGAGGAACAGGGTGTGCTCATCAAGCGGCTCATTGCGCGAGCGGGCAGTGCCGTCCCGGAATGGGCCGATGCCCATGCCCGACGGCACGAGCGCGGCCGCGTCCTCCGGGTGGCGGACAGCCCAGCGCAGAGCTGTCAGTGCGCCCATGGAGTTTCCGGCGATGATCGGCCGGACAATCCCGAGCGCCTGCAAAAATCCCTCGAGTTCGTCGGCGCGATCGGGCTCGGGCTGGTCGCGCGGCGAGTTAGCGGAGTGGCCGTGGTTGACACTGTCGTACGCGACCACGCGAAAGAACGGAGAAAAGGCCTCGAACTGCTGGTACCAGGCCTCCGCGCACGAGCTCATGCCGTGCAGGAACACCAGTGGCTGGCCTTCTCCCGCCTCCTGATAGTAGAGGTCGGTCTGGCCTACCTGTACCCAGGGCATTGCGCCTCCGCAATCAGCTGACCTGCGCTCCGCGTCCGGACTCGGTCGCACGCCGCGCTCAAGCGCGGGCTGCCTGCACGGAATACTAGAATTTGATTCTAAGAGCCGCCCTGCGCGCGATCAATCCCCGCATTGCGTCGGCCGTTGGCCCCGGTAAGCGGCGACCCGCGGAACCGACCTTGACACCGCTTGTTCCGCTACCTGAGGCTAATTCCAGAAGATGATTCCAATAATTCCTCGGGCTTGTCGTCGGCGCGGAAGGACAGGTGAGCGGGATGGCGTTGCTGGCTGGACGGGTCGCGATCGTGACGGG
Organism: Streptosporangiaceae bacterium; assembly: GCA_035631375.1. Classification (GTDB taxonomy): domain Bacteria; phylum Actinomycetota; class Actinomycetes; order Streptosporangiales; family Streptosporangiaceae; genus JAJYUU01. The sequence continues at coordinate 238 of DASQIW010000102.1, read as the reverse complement.
CGCGGGCCGCGGTATCGGCAGGTCGGTGGCCATGCTCCTGGCCCAAGAGGGCGCATCCGTGGTCGTCAATGATCTCGGTTCGGCTGTCGACGGTTCTGGCCGTGATGTGGGCCCGGCGCAGCAGGTCGTGGATGAGATCACCGGCGCGGGCGGCAAGGCGGTCGCCAGCGGCGCGGATGTGTCGGATCACGCGGCGGCGGAGGACCTGATCAAGACCGCGATCGGCGAGTTCGGCCGG
>DASQIW010000101.1:0-8932 GCA_035631375.1 Streptosporangiaceae bacterium | reverse complement strand
CCAAGGGCGTCGTCGGCACCGTCGAGGGGCACCTCCTCGAGGTGAGTCCCCGGTCGCTCTGTGTGCACGGCGACACCCCGGGCGCGGTCACGCTCGCCACTGCCGTGCGAGCCGCCCTCGAGCGGGCCGGCGTGACCCTCGCGCCGTTCGCGTGATCATCCGCACGGCAGGCGATGCGGCGCTGATGCTGGAGGTCACCCATGCAGAAACCGATGGGAACGGGGCCGCCCTGATCGCGGCCGCCATCCGGGCCGCGGCGCTGCCGGGAGTCGTCGACGTCGTGCCCGCGGCAGCCACCGTGCTGGTCAGCGTCGAGCCGGGCAGCTGGGAGCTAGCCGGCCTCGCCTTGCGGCTGCACGAGCTGGCAGCTGCCCCGCTCCCGTCGCTGCCCGCCTCGGACGAGGCCGACCTCACGATCCCCGCCGTCTACGACGGGCCAGACCTGGCCGATGTGGCTGCCCGCACGGGCCTCACCGACGCCGAGGTGATCGCACGGCATGCCGGGACCAGGTACCGGGTGGGCTGGCTGGGCTTCTCCCCGGGCTTCGGCTATCTGACGGGGCTGGACCCGGCGCTGGCGGCCGTCCCCCGGCTCGCCACTCCTCGGGTCGCCGTGCCGGCCGGGTCGGTGGCGATCGCTGGCGGGTTCGCGGCCGTCTACCCGGCCGCATCCCCGGGCGGGTGGCGGCTCCTCGGCCGGAGCGACGTGTCGCTCTGGGACCCCGGCCGCGACCCGCCGGCGCTGCTGTCTCCCGGCCGGCACGTGCGGTTCCGCGTGGTCGACCGGCTGCCCCCGCGCCCGTCTCCTGCCGCAGGCGCGCCGACAGCGCACCCGCCGGACGAACGGAGCGTCGAGGTGCTGCAGCCGGGCCCGCTGACGACGGTGCAGGATCTCGGCCGCGCTGGCCTGGCGCACCTGGGCGTACCGCGAAGCGGGGCGGCCGACGCGGCCAGCCTGCGCCGGGCCAACGGCCAGGTCGGCAACCCGCCCGACGCCGCCGGGCTTGAGGTCACGCTCGGCAGGCTCGTGGTCCGGTTCGAGTCCGACGCGCTCGTGGCGGTGACTGGCGCCCCGGTGCCGATGACCTTGTCGGAGGCCAGCAGCCCGGCGCCGGCCCACGGCACTGCGTTCGGTGTCCGGGCCGGAGCGGTATTGCGGCTCGGGGCCCCGGCGGCCGGCCTGCGGAGCTACCTGGCGGTCGACGGGGGCTTCGACGTGACGGCCATCCTCGGCAGCAGGTCCGCGGACCTGCGGTCCGGTCTTGGCCCCGCGCCGCTGCGAGCCGGCGAGCGGCTGCCGGTGGGACGGCCCCGTTCCCTGCCAGAAAAACTGCCAGCCGAGCGGCCGCGACCCGCGATATCCGGCCCGGCCGCGCTACGCGCGATCGCCGGCCCGCGCGATGACTGGTTCAGCGCCGCGGCCCTGGCCACCCTCGCATCGGCGAGTTACCAGGTCAGTCCCAGCAGCGACCGAACCGGGCTTCGGCTCGACGGACCGCGGTTGGAGCGCGCGCCCGGCCGGGAGGGCGAGCTGCCGAGCGAGGGCGTGGCGGCCGGCTCCCTGCAGGTCACTCACGACGGGCAGCCGATCTTGCTGCTCGCCGACCACCCGACGACCGGCGGTTACCCGGTTATTGCGGTCGTCGTGTCTGCCGATCTAGGCCTCGCCGCGCAACTCCGGCCGGGCCAGCAGGTCGGGTTCGCCATCAGCCAGAGTCAGCTGGCCAGCTCGCGGTAGGCGGCGAGCAGGTCCTCGGCGAGCACCGTCGTGAGGTCGGCCGCGGTCGCCTCCTCGCCGCGCAGCGAGACCCGGACGTCGCGCGATGCGCAGGAACGCTCGAAGAGCGACCTGGCGAATCGGCCATTGCCGAGCGCGTCGATCCGGCCCTGCTCAACAGCCCCGGCGAAGATCGAGTCGAGCACGGGCAGCGCGTCGGCGTCGAAGCGGTCGCCAGCCTGCGCCGCGATCGATCGCGCGATCGCGGACAGCTCGGCCGCGGAGTAGCTGGGGAACGCAATTCGGGTGCTGAACCGGGAGGCCAGGCCAGGGTTGCTGAGCAACAGCCGGTCCATGTCCGCGGTGTAGCCGGCCAGCACGACGACCAGCCGGTCGCGGTCGTCCTCGGCGCGCTTCAGCAGCGTCGCGACCGCCTCCGAGCCGAAGGCGTCGCCGCCTGAGTAGGCCTCGTTGTGCAGTGCGTACGCCTCGTCGATGAACAGCACGCCGCCCAGTGCGGTGTCGATCAGCCGGGATGTCTTGATCGCGGTCGAGCCGAGGTGCTCGCCCACCAGGTCTGCGCGGTGCGCCTCGATCACCTCGGGGCGGACCAGCAGTCCGAGTGCCGCGAAGACACGGCCGAGGATGCGGGCGACCGTGGTCTTCCCTGTGCCCGGCGGACCGGTGAAGACGAAATGCCGGGATGGCTGCTGGCTCGCCAGGCCCTGCCGGTCGCGCAGCCGGGCGACCTGCAGCTGCGCGACGATCTCGTGGACCTGTCGCTTGACTGGTTCCAGCCCGACGAGCGCGTCCAGTTCGGCCAGGGCGCCCTCGACCGTCGGAGTGTCGGTGTAGCCGCGGAACCTGGTCGTCAGCTCCGCGTAGGCGCGCCGGACGTCTTCGCCAGTGAGCGTGGTGAGCTCGGCAGGTGTCGGGTCGGTCTCGCCCGCCATGACGCGCACGTCTCGCTGCTGGCCGGCCCTGGCGAGCAGGTCCCGGACGAAGCGCCCGTTACCCAGCTCATCAGCCAGCCGGCGACGGCCGATGTCGGCGAAGATGTCGCGCAGCACCGGGCGGGCGCCGGGGTCAAGTACCTCCGCGCTATCGAGGACCGCCTTCTCTGTCAGCTGTTCCAGTTCCGCCGGCGAGTAGCTCGGAAACTTGATCCGCATCCCGAACCGGGAGTTGAGGCCCGGGTTGGAGGCCAGGAACGATTCCATCTGCCGCTCGTAGCCAGCCAGGATGATGATGAGCCGTTGCCGGTCGTCCTCCGCGCGCTTGACCAGCACCTGCACCGCCTCGTTGCCGAACCGGTCGCCCTGCCCGTCGCTGTCGTTAACCAGGCTGTAGGCCTCGTCAATGAACAACACCCGGCCCAGCGCGGAATCGATCAGCTCGTTGGCCTTGATGGCTGTGGCGCCCAGGTACTCGCCGACCAGATCCGCGCGCTGCGCTTCGACGACCTCCGGCGAGTCCAGCAGGCCGAACGCATAGAAGATCTTCGCGATGATCCTGGCGACGGCGGTCTTGCCCGTGCCGGGCGGGCCGAGGAACACAAAGTGCTGCATCGGCCTGCCCGCACTGTGCCCGGTGAGCGCCCGCAGCCTGGCTGCCTCGACGGAGGCCGTGACCGAGCGGACCTGTTCCTTGACGGCGGTCAGGCCGATCATCGCCGTGAGCTCGCCCATCGCCTCCTCGACCGTCATGGCGGCAGGCTCGGCAGCGGTGCGCCGCGCCGCGGCGACGCTTGCCGGAGCGGCGGTCGGCTGGGCGCTGTCGAGACCGCGCACGGTGCCGGCGCCGCCAACCTGGGCCGCCCGCACGATGCCAGAACCGGGCCCGGTGCCCGACCCGGCCTGGCCGGTCCCGGCCCCCGCCTGCCCGGCCGCGACCGCGTAGGGAGCCGCGATCAGTGCCCTGCTGCTACCCGTTCCGCCCCGGACATCCCGGCCGTCCTGAAGCGCCTTGGCCGTCCGCCAGCCGAGCACCACCAGCGCGATGGGATAGGCCATCACGGGGCCGAGAAGCAGGTGGCCGGGCCAGATCCGGAGCACCGTGACGCCGACCGGCAGCGACCACAGCAGCACCCAGGCGGCCGTGCGGCACGGAACCAGCCGCCGGCCGAGCGTTCCAGCGTGCGACACCGCGGCAGTCGCGGCGACCAGAAGCAGCAGCAGGTACCTGGGATCGGCCGCCGCCCCGGGCGCCCCAGCGGCGATAGCGACGACGCCCCACAGCGCCACCGACACCGTGCTGATCACCGACCGGTGACCGGTGTACAGCGCGTACGGCGCGCACACGAGTGCGACGAGGAAGAGAACCGGCAGGAGTGGCGCCGCGCAGACGATCGCGATGGCAACGACACCAATCTTGACCGGGAGCGGTGCGCTGGCGGTGACCCGGCGAATGCGGGCCAGCCAGCTCGCCGCGGCCTGAGCGCCAGGCAGGGCAGGCTGGGAACGCCGCCGCTCTGGTGACCGCATTCTGCTCCCTCGCGCCAAGAACTTGTATAGCGGATTCGCTCACGCAAATCACGGCTGACGCACCGCGGATGACCTGCGCGGAAAGAGCCGGCGCCCATACGTGGCTGAATGCGAAGCGTTGCGCGTGTGCCGCTGCGGCGGCGCCGCGCGAAGGGAACACATGCGGTAGTCCTCCGCGCGGCGCCACGCCCTGACCCCGTGCTAGGCAGGGATCGGGGGCGCCTCCGCCTCCAGATAGTCGTCGGGAGTCGTCTCGTCCCTGCCCTTAGGCAACCACGCCAGGAGCGGCGTGAGCACGGCAGCGACGATCAGGTTGACGGCCACCCCGACGAGCCCGGTCCAGATGGTCAGCTTGGTGTGGAATCCCCAGGTCGACAACGCGAACGAAGCGCCGCCGAAGTGGTTGGCCGTCAGGCTCTTCGTGACGTAGAGCATGTAGACCGACAGCCCCATGCCGACGAGCCAGCCGACCGCCAGTGCCCAGCGGTGGAACCACCGGGTGTAGAGGCCGAGCACGACCGCCGGCAGGATCTGGATGACAATGACGCCGCCGATGAGCTGGAACTCCAGCGCGAAGGTCAGCTTCAGGCTGACGATCACGGCCACCGCGCCGAGCTTGAGGATCACCGACACGATCTGGCTGACCAGCCCCTCCTCCCGGTCGCTGGCATTCGGCCGGAAATACGGCTTGTAGATGTCGCGCGCGAACGTGTTGGCTGCGGCGATGGCCATGATGGCCGCAGGCACGAGCGCGCCGATCACGATCGCACCGAAGGCGATCCCGGCGAACCAGTGCGGGAACATGGTGTTGAACAGCACCGGGACGGTCGTCGTGGTGTCGGGCTTCGCCGCCGTGCCGCCAACCGGCTTCACGTGAGCAGCGAGCGCCATGTAGCCGAGCAGCGCGATGAATCCCAGCATCAGCGAGTAGGCCGGCAGCAGCGACATGTTCTTCTTGACGACGTCCCGGCTGCGGGCGGCCAGCACGCCCGTCACCGCGTGCGGGTACAGGAACAGCGCGAGTGCCGACCCGAGCGCGAGCGTCGTGTAGCCGAGGTACTGCGATCCGCTCAGCAGCGTGCCGTAACCCTTCGCGGCGAGCGCGGAACTCGCGCCGTGGAAGATGACGTCGTAGCCGCCGAGCTTGTAGGGAATGTAGATGACCGCGACCAGGACCATGACGTAGATGAGGATGTCCTTGACGAACGCGACCAGCGCCGGAGCCCGCAGGCCCGAGAAGAAGGTGTAAGCCGCGAGCACGATGAACGCGAGCCAGAGCGGCCAGTCGCCGCCGATGCCCATCGTCTCGATGACCGCCCTGATACCGGTCAGTTGCAGCGCGATGTACGGCATGGTCGCGACGATGCCGGTGATCGCCACCAGCAGCGCCAGAATCGCGGACCCGTGCCGACCACGCACGAAGTCGGCTGCCGTCGCGTAGCCATTCTCGTGACAGACCGACCACATCCGCGCTGCGACGAACATGACCAGCGGGAACACGACGATCGTGTACGGCACAGCGAAGAAGCCGGCCGCGCCCGTCCCGAACAGCAGCGCGGGTACCGCCACGAAGGTGTAGGCGGTATACAGATCGCCGCCGAGAAGGAACCAGGTGACCCAGGTCCCGAACCTGCGGCCGCCGAGCCCCCACTCCTCGACGCTGGCCAGCGACGCGCCGCGGCGCCAGCGGGTCGCCAGGAAACCGATCACGGTGACGACCGCGAACATGCCGACGACGATGCCGAACTCCAGACCGTTGAATTTGGGGATCATCGTGACCCCCTCGTGGCGCGGTAGACGATGCCGATACACACCGCGACGCCGGCGATCCAGAGCAGCTGCCACCAGTAGAAGAACGGCATGCCGCCGATGGACGGGCCGCTGCGGTTGTAGATCCAGGGCACGAGCACCGCGACGAGCGGCACGAGCAACAGCAGTAACACCAACCGATTAGTGCGACGCGGTTGCGGTTCACCATTCATGGGGGCCTCCTTGCGGTCCTAGTTCGCCATGAACGCTTCGGTTGTGACAGCAAACACCTCCCGCCCCTTACGGGATATATTCCGCCGACTGAGGCCGGTTGGCAACGATTACGCATCCGAGCCGGCCTCACGGCTGTCGCAGTCGCGTGCTACAACGCAGCCATGGAAACTCTCAGCTTCCCGGCCGCGCTGGCGCTCATCGAGGATCGTTCCGCCGCCTTGCGCGCGGCAGCGGCAAGCGCTGGCCTGGCGGCTGGCGTGCCAGGCTGCCCGGAGTGGACGGTCGCCGACCTGGTCGCTCATCTGGGCGCGGTGCAACTGTTCTGGGCCGCGGACGTAGCAGCAGGTCCCGCCACAAGCCCGCCGGATGAGCAGACGGTGGATGACGGTGAGCCGCATGGTGATCTCCTCGAGTGGTCCGCCGACGCCAGCGCCCGCCTCATCGCCGAGCTGCAGGATGCAGGGCCGGATCGCATGTGCTGGACCTGGTGGGAGGAGGCCGCTGTCGCGCCGAACACCGCTGCGGCAGTGGCCAGGCACCAGGTTCAGGAGGTCGGCGTGCACGCCTTCGACGCCCAGCAGGCCGGCGGCCGTGCCGAGCCGCTCCCGTGGGCGGTTGCGACCGATGGCGTCGGTGAGTACCTGACGGTTGAGCTGCCGACTAACGGGCCGTGGCCGTACGAGCCCGGCACGGTCGTGCTCGAGACGGGGCCTGGCGGAACCTGGCTCGTCAGTCTCGGGCCTGAGGGAGTTCACGTGCTCGAGGGTGGTGCACACGGCAGCGTCAATCGGACCGCGACTGTTACCGCCGACCCGAGCGACATGGTGCTGAGCTTCTACCGGCGCGAAATCGGGCACCCGCTGCAGATCGACGGCGATCCCGACCTGGTCCCGCAGCTTCTCGCGTGGCCAAACCTGGACTGACCGCCGGCGCTCGCCGGTGTCTAGCCCGCTGGTTCCGGGTCGGAGATGTCCGCCACGGATGCGTCAAGGGCCTGCAGAATCTCGTCGGCCTTCGCCGCCAGGGCGACGCCGTGCTCGCCTGCCCCGAGTGTGATCTCGCGTCCGCGCACGCGCTCGTCGGCGATCACCGGCCACGCCCGCGACGAGCCGAACGGCGTGATGGTGCCGCGCTCGTATCCGGTCGCCCGCCTGGCAACGTCTGCGTCCGGCATGGACAGCCGGCTGACGCCGAGCAAGCGCCGCAGCTTCGGCCAGGAAATAGCGCGGTCCCCCGGAACGAGCACGAACAGGAAGTCGTCGTCTCCGCGGCGCACTACCAGGGTCTTGACCACATCGGCGGGCTCAACGCCGCGGGCTCGGGCAGCCTCGGTCAGGCTTCGCACCGGGCCGTGCCGGATCACGCGGTGAGCGAGACGTAGGTCCTCAGCAGCAGCCAGCGCGCGAGTGGACACGCTCCAGTATCTCGCGAGGACTCCCGGCTAGTCGCCGCTGATGATTCTCGCTTTCAGGACGTCGAAATCCGACCCGGTGAGTGTGCCGTGTTCAAGCCGCTCCGCTAGCCGGGACAACTCGCTGACCAGCCACTCGGTGCGCCGTTCGGCGTTGTCTGCGGCGGCCGACAGCCAGGCCTGCCTGATGGCGAGATTGACTGGCTCAAGCCAGCGACGGAAGTATTCCGGAGACAAGGCTGCCGGGTACCCGAAGTCCAGTATCCGGTCGACGGTCTGGACCCGTAGGTAGGTTCTGGGCTCCGTGAGATCCTCGTGTGGAGGGGTCACGTAGCGATAGATGGCCGCGTAAGCGACCTGCTTGATCGTTGACGCAGTCACGACCCGTTCGAACCCAGTTAACTGGACCGCCGCTACATCGGCGTACCGGTATTCCAGGGTCGCTTCCGAGTTCGGTGACGGGGCGATCTGCAAGCTGTCCTCACCGAACCGCAAGTCGTAAGGCTGCCCCACGGGGAATCCCTCGACTGGCGGATCGATCGTGCTGAGGATAAGGCCGGGAATGTAAGCGAGCACCCCGGCGGGCGGCCGCGCTGCGTAAAACTTGCCGAGCGCAGCGCGAGTCTTATTAGCCGTGGTCGGAGCGCGCTTGGTCAGCTCGGTCCACGCGCAAGCCCAGCCGTCAGCTGTCAGCGGATATCGGCCCACGACTTTGTGGAGGCCGAGAGCGCTGCGGCGCGCGGTCACGTATGCGGGGCCGCCCTTCCTCTCGGGAAATCGCTGCCACCCGATCGCGTACCGTTCGCCGTCCAGCACGACATCTGGGGTGCCAGACCAGATCTCCTCAGGCAGCACGACCGGCGCCGGCGGGATGAGCGGGTCGGTCGGCATAGCCACTCCTCCTATCACGGGCCAGGCGACCGCCCGTGCGTACCCCGAGACCGCGTTTCCGGACGCAGCGACCGGGATTCCCGAACCAAAGGCTACGGCTGCAGCAGCCTCAAACGGGTCAATCTGCGCTTCACCTGGCTCGCCTCTATAAGGCGGGGATGCGCGGCTGGGTGCTCATTGCAGCGCAGGCAGGCCGATCCGGTTACCTGTGGTGTTGTGCTCGCACGCTCGTGCGGATGAGCGCATAGTGAATCGGGTCTCGCGCACACGGCTTTGCCTTGCTTCAGGTTGACTTGCTGGCATGGCGCCGAGGCCGTTGGAGATCACCGATCTGCTGTGGTCGATCGACGCCGACGGCGTGCCCCTGGCAGTGTCAAAAGCCGAGGTAATCGGCCGGCTGACGGCGCTGGGCCAGCGCCGGGCCGCGCGGATTGTGTCGGCTCTTCC
>DASQIW010000100.1:0-5242 GCA_035631375.1 Streptosporangiaceae bacterium | reverse complement strand
GGCCCGCAGTTCGATGCGGACGAGGCGGTACGCCGGCTGCGCGCGGACCCGGGCCGCGCCATCGGAGAAGCACTGCTCGACCAGCGCAACGTCGCTGGGATCGGGACAATCTACCGGGCGGAGACCCTCTTCCTGCGTGGCGTCAGCCCGTGGCGCCCGGTCGGCGAGATCGATGACCTGCACGGGCTCGTCAACCTCGCCCGGCGGCTCCTGGATGCTAACAAGGACCGGGCAGGGACGGTCACGACCGGCGACCGGGCACGCGGTGCCGCGCTCTGGGTCTACGGCCGGGCCGGCCTGCCGTGCCGCCGCTGCGGCAGCGTTATCCGGCGGGCCGAACTCGGGCCGGCGCAGGAAGAGCGGATCGCGGTCTGGTGCCCGCGCTGCCAGCCGGCCTGAAAGGCATCAGGAGGTCGACGCGGTACCCGTCGAAACCAGGCCAGCTGGTCGGGATGATCTCGTTCACTGCCCGGCCTCATCCTTGGCGTCCAGCCATCGCTCGAGGCGCGTCCCGCCGATGACGCCACCGATGACGAACGCCATGCAGCCGATCACGATACCCACCATCAGCTCGTGTCTGGCCAGCCACAGCGCAAAGCCGACGACGATACCGAGCGCTACGAGGAGGCCAGCCTGTGACCCGAACCACTGACCCCAGGTCGGCTTCAGATCGTCCATGATCCCTCCCTTCTGTAGACGCGGGACCGGCTCCTGCGGATGACGCCCGGTCACGCCGAACATGCCCGCATCATCCGGTAAGCCGTGATGGGTGGCGCGCCGGGCAGTTCGACACGGCGCCCGGATCGGGCCGGACAAGCTAGCGTTACGCGTGTGACCGAAGCAGCCAGCCTGCCGGTAGAGATGTTCGGCGCAACGCAGGACCCGATACCGGATATGCGCACCGTTGCACTGCCCGTCCAGGGATCACTGGAGGTGGTGCCCGCCCTCGTATGGCTGCCAGCCGAGGGCGCGGGTCCGCGGCCGATCGTGCTGGTCGGGCACGGCGCCGGGGGTCACAAGGCTGCGCCGATCGTGGCGCGGACCGCGAGCCTGGTCACCGCCCTCGGCCTCGCGGCCCTGTCGATCGACTGCCCCCACCACGGCGACCGGACGCCGCCCGACGAGGTCGGCCTGACAGCCGCGCAGCGGCGCGAGCGGCTCGGGCTGGACGGCTGGCGGGACCGGAACGCGCGGGCTGTCCCGCAGGCAGTCGCCGACTGGCGCGCCGCCCTGGATGTCGCGCAGTCCCTCGACGAGGTCGGAACCGGCCCCGCCGGTTATCTCGGCCTCTCCCTCGGGGCGCGGTTCGGGCTGCCGCTCGTCGCGGCGGAGCCCAGGATCGCGGCCGCAGTGCTCGGCCTGTTCGGCTCGGCGGAGACGGGTCCTGTGGCGGACGCCGCGCTGCAGATCACCGTCCCCGTGCTCTTCCTGCTGCAGTGGCACGACGAGCTCTACCCACGAGATGGCGGGCTGACGCTGTTTGACCTGCTCGGGTCGGCCGACAAGACGCTGCACGCCAGCCCTGGCCGGCACCTCGAGTTCCCGCCGGCAGAGCTACCGGAGGCGGCACAGTTCCTGTGCCGGCAGCTCAACCGCTGACGACGGACTGTCAGAGGGTCCTCGTAACCTGCACGGCATGGACAACGCGTTTGCTGCAGCGGATCAATTCCTGCTGAGTCAGGCTCGCCTGCTGGAGCGCAGGCTGTTCGCGACCCGCTTTCTCGGCCAGCCGGCCAGCGCGGTCGTGGACGCGCTCCGCGGCTATCAGAACGTGGACGGGGGCTTCGCTCATGGTCTCGAGCCCGACAAGCGCTGTCCCGCCAGCCTGCCCATCGACGTGGAGATCGCCTTCCAGACCATGGCCGCGGCGGGCGCTGCAGACGCGGGCATGGTCGGCCGCGCGTGTGACTTCCTGAGCCGGGTCGCGGCCGCCGCCAACGCCGGCGGCGCAGTCCCGCTGGCCTTCCCGGTGATCGAGTCGTTCCCGCGGGCCGCGCACTGGAGCGACTGGACGTACCGGCCCGGCCTGAATCCCACCGCGGGCCTGGCCGGCCTGCTCCATCAGCTGGGCGCGGACCACCCGTGGCTGGCGGAGGCGACCGCCTACTGCTGGCGACAGCTGGAGTCCGGCGAGCGCATTGAGGACGCGCACGAGCTGTCCGAGGTGTTCGTGTTCCTCGAGCACGTCCCGGACCGAGAGCGGGCCGACAAGCAGCGCGCGATGCTGGCGGACACCCTGGCCGAAGTGACGATGTTCCATCTCGACCCAGCTACTGAGGGTTACGGGCTGACCCCGCTGCAGCTGGCCCCCGAGCCCGGGTCGCGATCGCGGGCGTTGTTCGACGACGCGCTGATCGAGGCCCACCTCGACAAGCTGGCCAGCCGCCAGCAGCCCGACGGTGGCTGGCCGATCAGCTGGGAGCCGCCCAGCGAGGCCGCCCTGCTCGAGTGGCGCGGCATCGTGACCTTGGGGGCGCTGCGGACGCTCAACGCCTACGGCCGGCTGGCCGTCACTCCCTGACCTGATCCAGAGCGCACGGCCTGTACGTGACCGATGCTGACGGCTGGGTAACCGGCGCGACGGACCCCTGACTAACCGCTAGCTCGCAGCCCAGGCTGCCTGGTCGTGCACGTTCTGACGGAGCCGGGCGAGCTGCTCGGCCACCCGCGCCGGCGCCGTTCCGCCCCGGCCCGCTCGCGCGGCGATGGCGCCGGCAACGGTCAGCACCTCGCGCACGTCAGGTGTCAGCAGCGGTGACACCTTCGCCAGGTCGTCGTCGCTGACGTCCGCCAGCTCGCAGTCGTGCACCTGGCACCAGACAACCAGGTGGCCGACCACCTCGTGGGCCTCCCTGAACGGCACCCCGCGCCGGACCAGCAGCTCGGCCAGGTCCGTCGCGAGGGCGTGCCCGGCCGCCGCCGTAGCGGCAATTCGCTCGGTGTGGAACCGCAGCGTGTCGATCAGCCCGGCCATCGCCGGCAGCACGGTCAGCAGCGTGTCGACGCTGTCGAAGACCGGTTCCTTGTCCTCCTGCAAATCCCGGTCGTAGGAGAGCGGCAGCGCCTTGAGCGTGGCAAGCAGGCCTGTGAGGTTGCCGATCAGCCGACCCGCCTTGCCTCGCGCGAGCTCGGCCACATCAGGATTCTTCTTCTGCGGCATGATCGACGAGCCGGTCGCGTATCCGTCATCGATCTCGATCCAGCCGAACTCGTGGGTGGACCAGAGGACGATCTCCTCCCCCAGCCGGGACAGGTGCACGCCGAGCAGCGCGGCGGCGAAGCAGAACTCGGCGGCGAAGTCGCGGTCGCTGACCGCATCGAGGGAGTTATCCGCGGCAGACGCGAACCCCAGCTCAGCCGCGACGGCGTCCGGATCGAGCGGCAGCGATGAGCCGGCCAGCGCGCCCATGCCGAGCGGACTGACCGCGGCCCGTCGGTCCCAGTCCCGCAGCCTGCTGGCGTCCCTGGCAAACGCCTGCACGTGCGCCAGCAGCTGATGGCTGAGCAGGATCGGCTGCGCGTGCTGCAGATGGGTCATGCCGGGCGCGGCCGTGTCCGCGTGCCGCTCGGCCTGGCTGATCAGCGCCAGCTCGAGCTCGGTCAGCCGGGCGGTAATGATCCGCACATGATCGCGCAGGTATAGCCGCAGGTCGAGGGCGATCTGGTCGTTGCGGCTGCGGCCAGCTCGCAGTTTCCCGCCGAGCTGGCCGAGTCGTTCCAGCAGCCCGCGCTCGAGCGCGGTGTGCACATCCTCGTCGGCCGCGGTCGGCCGGAACGTCCCAGCCCGGCTGGCCTGCCCGAGGTCGTCGAGAGCCGCGAGCATCCGGCTCAGCTCGGTGTCTGTCAGCAGGCCCGCCTGGTGCAGGACGCGGGCGTGGGCGCGGGAGGCCAGCAGATCGTACGGCGCGAGCCGCCAGTCGAACTGCACGCTGACCGACAGCCTGGCCAGCGCCTCGGCGGGCCCGGACTCGAACCGGGCACCCCACAGCCGGATCGGCTGACCGGCTCCGGACTCCTCCTCAGCTGTCATGTCTCCCTGTTTCACAGACGCCGAACCAGACGGCACGGCTAGCCCGCAATCTTCCGGTCGCGCTCGGCGGCGATCTTCGCAGGCAGGCCGAACAGCTCGATGAACCCCTTGGCCAGACTCTGGTCAAACATGTCGCCCGAGTCGTAGGTCGCCAGCGAGTAGTTGTAGAGGGCTGCACTGCTCCGCCGACCGGTCACGACCGCGCGTCCGCCCTGCAGCGTGAGCCGGACATCGCCGGTCACCGGGCGGGATGCCTCGATCATGAACGCGTCGAGTGCCTGCTTCAGCGGCGAGAACCACATCCCGTCGTAGACCAGCTCGGCCCAGCGCTGCTCCGCGCCCCGCTTGAAACGCGCGAGATCGCGTTCGACGCACACGCTCTCCAGCTCGGAATGCGCAGCGATCAGCGCCATCGCGGCAGGCGCCTCGTAGATCTCCCGGCTCTTGATGCCGACCAGCCGGTCCTCCACCATGTCGATCCGGCCGACGCCGTGCGCCCCGGCGATGGCGTTCAGCTGGGTGATCAGCTGGAGCGGCGTGCGGGGCTCGCCGTTCAGCGCAACCGGCAGCCCTTCGGAGAAGCTGATGACGACCTCCTCGGCGGGCAGCCCGGCCGCCGGGTCGCTGGTGTAGCCGTAGACGTCGGGCTGCGGCGCTGTCCAGATGTCCTCCAGGTGCCCGGTCTCGCAGCTGCGGCCCCACACGTTCTGGTCGATCGAGTAGGGCGACCGCGAGGTCACGTTGATCGGCAGGCCCTTTTCCGCCGCGAACGCGATCGCCTTGTCCCTGGTCATGCCCGAATCACGGACCGGCGCCGTGACCCGCACATCCGGCGCGAGCGCCGCCAGTCCCGCCTCGAACCGAACCTGGTCGTTGCCCTTGCCAGTGCAGCCGTGCGCGACCATGCTCGCGCCCGTCTCCAGCGCCACCTGGGCCAGGTGCTTGACGATCACCGGCCGGGACAGCGCCGACACGAGCGGGTAGCGGTCCATGTACCGGGCGTTGGCGAGCAGCGCCGGCATGCAGTACTCGGCGGCAAACTCATCCCTGGCGTCGACGACCTCGGACGCGGCCGCGCCGCAGGCCAGCGCACGCTCCCTGATGGTCTCCAGGTCCTCGCCGCCCTGGCCGACGTCGACCGCAAGCGCGATGACCTCCGCTCCGGTCTGCTCGGCGATCCAGCCAATCGCCACCGACGTATCCAGCCCGCCC
>DASQIW010000099.1:0-7683 GCA_035631375.1 Streptosporangiaceae bacterium | reverse complement strand
CGACTTCGAGGGCGCCGGCGAGCGCGTGCGCGCTCTCGATCGCCGGGATGATGCCCTCGGTCGCGGCGAGGAGCCGGAAGGCCCGCATAGCGGCGGCGTCGGTGATCGGCCGGTATTCGCCGCGGCCTGCCTCATGCAAGTACGCGTGCTCTGGTCCGACGCCCGGATAATCGAGTCCGGCCGAGATCGAGCACGTCTCGATGATCTGACCTTCCTCGTCCTGCAGCACGTAGGAGCGCGAGCCGTGCAGGATGCCGGGCTCGCCCGCTGACAGGGACGCCGCATGCGCCCCGGTCGCCACGCAATGCCCGGCGGCCTCACAGCCGATGAGCCGGACGTCCTTGTCGGGAACGAAGGCGTGGAACAACCCGATGGCGTTCGAGCCTCCTCCGACGCACGCGATCGCTGCATCAGGCAGCCGCCCGGCTCGCTCGAGGATCTGACGGCGGGCCTCGACGCCGATGACGCGCTGGAAGTCGCGAATCATTGCCGGGAAGGGATGGGGGCCAGCGACCGTGCCGAAGATATAGTGCGTGGTCTCGACGTGGGCGACCCAGTCCCTGAACGTCTCGTTGATGGCGTCCTTGAGCGTGCGGGAGCCGGTGGTGACAGGAATCACCCGGGCGCCGAGCATCTCCATCCGCGCCACATTCACCGCTTGGCGGCCCATGTCGATCTCCCCCATGTAGACGACACATTCGAGGCCGAACAGCGCGCACGCCGTCGCGGTCGCCACCCCGTGCGAGCCCGCTCCGGTCTCCGCGATGACGCGTGGCTTGCCCATCCGCCTGGTCAGCAACGCCTGGCCGAGCACGTTGTTGATCTTGTGTGAGCCGGTGTGGTTGAGATCCTCGCGCTTGAGGAATACGCGCGCTCCCCCGGCATGCTCAGCGAACCGGGATACCTCGGTGAGCGGGCTCGGGCGCCCGGCGTAGTGAGCGAGCAGCTGCTCGAGCGCTGCGGCAAACTCCGGGTCCGCCTTGGCCTTCTCGTACTCGCTGGCGACCTCGTCCACGGCGGCGACCAGTGCCTCCGGAATGAACTTGCCGCCGAACGCACCGAAATACCCGTCCGCATTGGGGAAATGACCCGGCGGTGCCGGGATGAAGAATTCGCTGCTCATCGCAGATACGCTCCTTGCACGGGACCCACGCCCGCGCATTAGTGGCTGGTAAGAAAGGTCATGAGCACGCCTCGTCCGCCCGGAATCCGGGAAGGAACGGCGAAACTGATAAGAGTGACCTAGCTCAGATACCGTGCGTCGCACGGGGAGCGCAGAGCCATCGCATCCCGTTGACCTGACCAGCCTCGGCGCCGATCACATACCGCACCCTGCGACCGAGCACACGCCGCGCGGGGGCCCGGCAGCCGCGCGGCCGGCACCCGGGAGCGAGACGGATAGCGATGGACACGCCGGTAGCCTAACCCACGACAACTGATCCGGGCCTGGGCGATATCAGCACGGCACCACGACGGCCCAGCCAGTCCAGCCGACGATAACGACCGGTATGGCCCCCGGTGGCAGTGTCGAGCACGCTGGCGAGATAATGCCCTGTCCGCGAGTCACATCACAACGAAGCCGGAGGTCGATGCAGCCGTGCCATCCCAGCTAGCGCGGGTTGTCGGCGGTAAGCCGACGGCCGACGGCCGGGCCAAGGCCCGCAGGGCGATTGGTCTGGCCCTGACGGCGCTGGCGGCCGCTGGGTGCGCGACGGCTCAGTCGCCGGCCGCTCCCCCACCGCACTCCCCGGTTGCAGCCCGGCTTTCGCCGACGCCGGCCCCGAGCCCGAGTCCCAGCCCGTCGCCCAGCGTCTTCGCGATTGCGCCCCCGCCCGCGGGCCTGCCGCAGACGCGGGTGCTCCCCAGCGCTGACACGCAGGCCTTCGACGATGAGATGAAGGACCTGTGGACAGCGATCGTCACCGGCAACACGTCCGTCGCGATCCAGTCGTTCTTCCCGCTCAGCGCCTACCAGCAGGTCAAGGCCATCTCCGATGCGACGGCGGACTGGAACAGCCGGCTTGTCGGCGATTACGTCCTGGACATCCAGGCGGCGCACTCCTTCCTCGGGGCGAGCGCCGCGAACGCGCAGCTCGTGCAGGTCATCGTGCCGTCGCCGCAGTACGCCGCGTGGATCGACCCGGGCGGCTGCTACAACAAGGTCGGCTACTGGCACGTGCCGGGCTCCCGCCTGGTGTACCGGGTGAATGGTCAGCTGCGGTCCATCGGGATCGCCTCGCTGATCTCCTGGCGGGGCCAGTGGTACGTCGTCCACCTCGGCGCGGTCGTCCGCAACACCACCGCCGGGGTGGTGGACGATCCGTCCGTGGGGACGGGCACGACCGGCCCGCCAGGCGGGTGCTGACCAGCCCTGTCACAATCCCGCGCCGGCTGGTGTCAGGGTATTGACACTGACCGAGGGAAGTGAGATGGCCGACAACGAACTGCTGGCGGCTGCCTTCGAGGAGCATCGCAGCCATCTGCGCGCAGTGGCATACCGGCTGCTCGGCTCGCTGACCGACGCGGAGGATGCCGTCCAGGACACGTGGCTCCGGCTGCGCAAGACCGATGTCAGCGAGGTCGAGAACCTCGGCGGCTGGTTGACGACGGTCGTGGCCCGGGTCTCGCTCAACATGCTGCGGTCACGCCGCCGCGAAATGCCAGTCGGCGAGTGGCCATCAGCTGCGGAAGCCGGTCCGGCCGCGCCGGGTACTGTCGGGCCAGCCGGCGGCGCGGATCCTGAGGACGAGGCGGTTCTGGCCGATTCGGTGGGAGTTGCGCTGCTGGTCGTACTGGACACGCTGGCACCCGCCGAGCGGATCGCGTTTGTCTTGCATGACCTGTTCGCGATGCCGTTTACCGACATAGCCGCGGTTCTTGGTCGCTCCACCGAGGCGACGCGCCAGCTGGCAAGCCGGGCCAGGCGACGGATCCAAGGCGCGCCGAGCCCCGAACGCACCACGGACTTCGCGCGGCAGCGGGAGGTGGCCGCGGCATTCCTCCGGGCGACCCGCACCGGTGACTTCACGGCTCTGGTTGGGTTGCTGGACGCCGACGTCGTACTGACCGGCGACGCCTACATCGCGCCGTCTGGCCGGCCCCTGGTGCTGAGGGGTCTGGAGAAGGTCGCGAGAGGCGCGGTGGCCTCCGCCATCCGGGCGGAGCACTCCCAGCTCGCCCTCATCGACGGGCAGGTCGGCATCCTGTACGCCCCGGCCGGCCGGCTGGAGGTCGTGCTGGCCTTCACCGTCAGCGAGGAGTCCAAGATCACCAAGATCAACGTGACGGCGAACGCGGACACGCTCCGCCAGATGCAGCTAGCGATGCTGCCGGAGTAGGCCGGGAAGTTCCGCCACCGTCGCGACGTGCGCCTGCCGAGGGAACACCTTCCGCATGAGAACGTCATGCACCTCGGGATCCAGATCGGCGCAGCCATCCGCGAGGACGATGATCTGGTAGTCACGGTCACTGGCGTCGCGCAGCGTTGACAGCACGACACCGCTCGTGCTGATCCCGGTCAGGATCAGGGTGGCGATGCCGCGGTCCCGCAGCTGGGCGTCGAGATCGGTCGTGGAGAATGCCCCGACTCTGGTCTTGCGCACGACGATCTCGCCAGGTCGCGGGGCTACCCGGTCGTGCACAGCGGTGGCCGGCGAGTCCGTGTCGTAAGCCCGGCCGGCCGCGGAGACGATGGCCGCCATCCGGCTGGTCGGCGGGAACGCGGCGTAATCTGCCTCGTCGAACGCCACCCGAACGTAGCCCACGTGCCCCTCGCGAGCCCGGACCGTCGCGATGGCAGCAGCGACGCGGGTGAGCAGCGCATCGGCCTCAGGAACGCGGCTGACGACGCCGTTCTGGTAGTCCATGACGAGCAGCGCGGTGCGCTGCGGATCGATCGCCGGGGGCGCGTCCGTGGTCACCTGATTCCTCCTGTACTCGGATGAGGGCTAACGGTGAGGAGCGGATCGGCGTTACCTGCTCGCCGTCCGGCCACACGCGGTCGGACTCCGGGTGCACGTACCGGCCGCCGCGCAGCACCGAGGCAATGCCGGCGATGACGGCAAGCGCCGTGGAGACCGAGAACACCACGACGAGACCGTGGTGGAACGGACCAGAGATGAGCTCAGGGAAAAACACGCGACCGGTCAGAACGGCCCGGCTGGTGGCCGGCAAGGCCGCGAGGGCGCCGTTCGCCGACAGCAGGTGCTGCAAGGGGTTCACGCCGAGCACCGCGGCGAACAATGAGGAAACGGGCGGCAAGGTGCCGATCTCGCGGGCGACGGTGCCCGGCACCCCGTGGTGCATGAGCCCGCCCGTGAGGGTCTGCGGCAGAGTGCTCGCCAGCCCGGCGATCATGAGGCTGAAGAAGACTCCGATAGACAGCGCGGTGCCGGAGTTCTGATACGTCGCGCGCATGCCGGACGCCGCGCCGCGATGCCGGGCGGGGACGCTGCTCATGATCGACGCGGAGTTCGGCGCGGCGAACATGCCGCCCCCGATGCCGTTCGCGAGCGAGAGCACGGCGAACGCCCAGTACGGGAAGTTGACCGGCAGCAGCATGAGGCCGACGAAGCTGACGGCGAAGATGGCCATCCCGGTGGTCGCGAAACCCCTTGCGCCGAAGCGGTCGGACAGCGCGCCCGACACCGGTCCCGCGACCAGGATTCCGGCGGTCAGCGGCAGCAGGAAGATGCCGGCCCACAGTGGCGTCTGGGAGTAGTCATAGCCGTGCAGCGGCAGCCAGATCCCCTGCAGCCAGATGATCAGCATGAACTGCAGCCCGCCGCGGGCGATGGCCACCGTGAGGCCAGCCACGTTGCCCGCCGTGAAGGCACGGATGCGGAACAGGCTCAGCTGGAACATCGGCTCGCTGACCTTGTTCTCAATGACCACGAAAGCGATCAGCAGCAGGACGCCCCCGGCCAGCAGCCCGTACACGGCCGGGTTCGTCCAGCCCATGGCGTGGTGTCCGTAGGGCTGGATGCCCTCCGTCAGCGCGACGAGGGCCGCCCCGAGGCCGAGCGCGAAGGTCAGGTTGCCCCACCAGTCGATGCGCGCCCGATGCCGCTCACCCACCTCACGCAGCCGCAGATAGGCCCACAGCGTGCCGTAGATGCCGACCGGGACATTGACCCAGAACACGGCGCGCCAGTCCAGGGCGGCGAGCAGGCCGCCCGCTACCAGGCCAACGAACTGGCCGGCGATGGCGGCGACCTGGTTGAGGCCGAGCGCGAAGCCGCGCCTGTCGGGCGGGAAGGCGTCGGTGAGGATGGCTGCGGAGTTGGCCATGAGCATCGAGCCGCCAAAGGCCTGCAGCAGCCGCCAGCCGATCAGCCAGAGCGCGGCAGCCTTGGCGGTGAATGGGTCGAACGACAGCAAGACCGAGGCCGCGGTGAACACGGCGAAGCCGGCGTTGTAGATCCTCACCCGGCCGTACATGTCGCCGAGCCGGCCGAGGGTGACGACGAGCACCGCCTGGACGAGGCGGTATCCCATGATCATCCACAGCAGGTAGAAGATGTTGCCGGCCGAGAGCGGGTCGAGGTGGATGCCGCGGAAGATGGCGGGCAGCGCGATGATGATGATCGATCCGTCGAGCGCGGACATGAAGTTGGCGGCCGTCGTGTTCGCCAGCGCCACCCACCGGTACCGGTGGTTCGTCCGCGCTGCGCTGCCCGTCACCCAGTTACCTCCAAGAGTGCTGCCATCTGCTCAGCGTCAGACGTGCTCGGCCAGCCGCTCGAGCAGCGGGGCCGCAGCGCTGAGTGTGTGGAGCTCGTCCTTCGTGAAACCTGTCGCCAGCGCCTGCGCGAGCAGCGCGGTGTGCTGACCGCGGCGGTCCCGGAGGACCTGCCGGCCCGCCTCGGTGATGGAGATGACCGCACGGCGGCCGTCGCCAGGGTCGGGCTGCCTGCCGACCAGTCCGCGCGCCTCAAGGCTGGCCAGCGTTGCACCCATGGACTGCGGGCTGATCTGTTCCTGCCTGGCCAGCACGCTCGAAGAGGCCGGCCCGCCTCGGTCCAGCCGCACCAGCGCGGCGCTTTCTGGCAGCGTGATCCCGCCGTCACCGCGCTCTGCCTTCACCTGGCGGAGGCGGCGGCGCAGCAGTCCGATGCTGTCCCTGAGCGCCGCAGCGACGTCCGCGACGTCAGGTTCCGCCCGCATAAACTAAACCTAGCCTAATAAGGTTGGGCTTAGTAACTGAGGCGGGCCTGCGATCAGCGCTTGGGCCAGCGCCAGGGCGGCTGGTCCAGTGGCTCGCGACCGGCCACCGCAGTCTGGCCCAGTTCCTTGATCAGTTCGATGGCCGTGAGTTCGACCCTGGCCTCGCGAGCCGCCCCGCTGATTGCGTCGATGAGCGCGCGGGAGTGCGACACGGCGATGACCTGCGTCCGGCCGGCCGCGGCCGCGATCAGCTGACCGAGCGCGGGCAGCAGATCGGGGTGCAGGCTCGTCTCCGGCTCGTTCAGCACCAGCAGGCCGGGTGGACGCGGGCTCAGCAGCGCGGCAATCCACAGCAGGTAACGGAGCGTCCCGTCGGACAACTCAGCCGCGCCGAGTGGCCGCAGCAGGCCGTGCTGATGAAACTGCACCGCAAGGCGGCCGTCATCAGCTTGACCGATGACAAGCGAACTACCGGGGAACGGGGCCGCCACGGCTGAGTCAAGCGCCGCCCCGTCGCCGATCTCCCTGATGGTCTGCAGCGCCGCGGCGAGGTCGCTCCCGTCGTGACTCAGCACAGGCGTCCGGGTACCGATCTGACTGCCCCTGGCCGGTGCCGCCGCGTCGGTGCGGAACTGGTCGTAGAACCGCCACGACCGGATCCTGTCCCGCAGCCCGAGCAGTTCCGGCGCCCGCTCCGGGTCGGCGAACTCGCTCAGCATGCTGTCGTACTCGCGGATCGGGACCGGCGCCGACCAGTCGCCTTCGTCATCGCGGACCCGGACGTAACCGCCGAGCCGGTCGCACAGGACCGCCGACGGCCGCAGCAACTGCCCGGTCCAGACGCATTCACGCTTGATCACCGGGTCGCGGCCGAATGCCGTCGCCCGGTCGGGTGGCGGCAGCCCCAGGTCGATCGCGTAGCCGAAATCATCCGCGGCGAACCCGAGCCGCAGGGCCACCGGCTCGGTCCGGGCGGTGCCCTGCACGGGGAAGCGGCCCTCGCGGACCGCACGTCCGATGCGCTCCGGTCCCGCCCACAGCACCGACGGCAGGCCACCCTCCCTGGCCAGGGCTGCCACCATCCCGTTGTGCGCGCCGTCGGCCAGCAGCCGCAGTGCACGGTAGAGGCTTGACTTCCCGGTGCCATTTCCGCCGGTGACGACGTTCAGGCCGGTGAGTGGGAGTACAAGGTCGCGCAGGGAACGGTAGTTCTCGATCGCGAGCGTGCTCAGCACGGCTCGACCCTAACGTGCGGCCGGGTAGCTAGCTCAGCCCGTTTCGGTCTCTGCCTTGACTCTCCTGCTAGTGGAGGCCTGAGGGTCGAGAACATGACGAACACGCAGTTCTCACACGCTCAGGTGCGACAGGGGCAGCCGGCCCGGACGCGGTCGCCGCTGCCAGTGCTCATGATGGCGGTCTTCGCCATCGTCCTCGACTTTTTCGTCGTGAACGTGGCGCTGCCCTCCGTCCAGGCCGACCTGCACGCCAGCACTGCGGCGATGGAGTGGATCGTGGCCG
>DASQIW010000098.1:0-19383 GCA_035631375.1 Streptosporangiaceae bacterium | reverse complement strand
GTAACTCCCGGCGTGCTGGCGCCGCTGGCGTCTGACCCGTCGCAGGAGGGCCATGACCGAGATCTGGCGTTCGGGCAGACTGACAAGCCGTGCCCTGGCGGTGGCTGGCGCGATCGCCACCGTGGTTGCCTTACTGCTGGTGTTGTCGGCCGTCCGACTCCTCCCGCAGCTGCGGAATCCGTTCGCGACGCACACGACGGTACGCAGTCAGCCGCCGGTCCTGAAGTCCATCACCTCACTCAGCCGCTACGAGGCGGCGAGCGGGAGCTTCCAGGTCGTCGTGGACATGTCGCAGCAAGTCAGGTTCCTGCCCTCCTTCATCGCCGGCAGCCAGACGCTGTTCATCGGCGACGGCACGGTGATCGCTTTCGTTGACTTCTCGCGCCTCAGGGGAAGCGCGATCACGGTGTCGGCGAGAAACTCGGTGACGCTCCGGCTGCCGAAGGCGCAGCTCGAGCCCGCCGTGCTGAACGTTAACCAGTCCTACGTCTTCGCCGAACAGCAGGGCCTCGCCAACCGGATCGCGGCGTTCTTCGCCGGCAACCCCAACAGCCAGCAGGCCGTCTATATCGCGGCCACCGACCGGATCAACGCGGCGGCCAGGGCGAGCCCGCTGCGCGCGGACGCCCAGCGCAACACGACCGCCATGCTGGACAGCATGCTGACCTCGCTCGGCTACCACCACATCATCGTTCTGTACGGCTAGCGTGCGGGCGCCAATCCACCTTCGTGAATGTGCCGAAGCTTTGTGAGCATGGGCTACTGCAGCGACCGGCGACAAGCGTCACACCTTTCGCCAGCGCGCCTCGCAGAGCCCGTACACACCGAAGATGATCAAACCGAGCGCTACTAGAATCAGCATGAGCGGACCGAACGGCTGGTCGCGCAGCCCGAGCAGCGCCTTGTCGATGCCACCCGAACTCGCGGGATTGTGGGAGACGGCCGCATCGATCACCCCGATGCCAACAAGCGCGACGACCACGCCGCGGGCTACGGTACCTGTCACGCCCAGCAGCCTGACAATGCGGCGCGTTCTGGGGTTCATCTGCGATGTCCGCATGTACTTCATGAACTTTCGGCGCAGGCCCTCCATGGCCAGGACCAGGCCCACGACGACGATGATTAAGCCGGCGATGCCGACCAGCCACCGGCCGCCAGGATGCTGCATGGCCTTGGCCGTGACGTCCTGCTGCTGGCCAGACTGGCTGCCCCGCGTACCGGCGATCACCTCGAACGTCAGGTAAGCGAGGCCTCCGTAGATCACCGCCCTGGCCAGTGATCTGAGCCGAGGACCCGTACGCCTGCCATCGCCGGCCACGCCGTAGATGGCTTCGCTCAGGCGCCACAACGCATACGCGGCGAAGCCAGCGCCGAGCAGCCATAGCGAGACTGAGCCATAAGGCTTGTCTGCGAGCAGTTGGAGAGCACCCTGCTGGTCGGCTTCGTGCGAGCCACGGCCAAGCGCGACCAGGACCGCAACCCAGCCGGTCAGTATGTAGATGACTCCACGCGCCGCCAACCCCGCCCTGGCCAGGGCGTGCGCCATCGGAGTGTCCCATGCACGCCTGGCCCTTCGGCTCGGGCGCGGGATCGTTGTGGTTCGCATGACCGCCGCTACTACCCCATGGGCCGCTGGCAATTCACGCGGGTCTGCGCGGCCAGCACCGAGTTTGCTGGCCGGGTCGCCGGGCACCTACGCGTGCCGCGGTAGTCGTGGCATCGGAGGACAAGTTGAGCGTGCACGGCACGGCGGTATGGGAAGGCGCTGAGCGACAACAGCTGCGCCGGCGAGACCGGCAGATGCAGCGAGCCCGGCCAGGGTTGCGGCCTGATCCGCTCAGGGCGCCTGGGACCGACCGGCTGCCGCAGATCAAGCACATCGTCGTCCTCATGATGGAGAACCACTCGTTCGACAACTATCTGGGCACACTTAACCGCGGCGAAGGCTTGCCGCTTGGCGCGGACGGGCTGCCGGATGCAGAGAACCCAGATGCATCGGGCCATGTGGTGCGCGCCTACCACATGCCGTCGACCGAGCAGCACTCCGGCGTGCCGTGCCAGAGTTGGCGGGCAGCGCACGCGCAGTTCGCTGGCGGCAAGATGACTGGTTTCGCCACCGCCACCGATGACGCATCCGTGGCTGCTGACAAGTCGATCGCCATGGGCTACTGGACGCAGATTGATCTGCCCTTCTACCACGGCCTAGCCAGCACGTTCCCGTTGGCAGATCACTGGTTCAGTTCTTGTCTTGGGCCGACGTTCCCGAACCGCCGGTTCCTGCTAGCCGGGACTGCGCACGGGCTAATGGATGACCTGCCGATAAACCTCTTCGACTACCCGCCGGCCGGCACGATTCTGGACTTGCTCACCAAGTACGGCAAGTCCTGGGTCAACTACCGGCCTGACGCCGGCGACCAGTCCCAGTTCCGGCACTTCCTGCGCTACCGGCGGCTCCGGTCGCAACATCACCTGCACGCACTCGGACGGCCGTTTCAGCGCGTGCGAAGCGGAGTGAAGCGCGACTTGCAGTTCACCGCAGGCTTGTACCCGCTCGGCATGGCCCGGTACATGCTGCACATTCGCGGCATTGACGAATTCTTCGCTGACGCCGACGCCGGAACGCTGCCGGACTTCTGTATCGTCGACCCGGACTACAACGAGTACTCCGAGGAGAACCCGCAGGACATCCGCAAAGGCGAGAGCTTTAGCTCCGAGGTCGTCCGGCGAGTCATGCACGGCAAGGCGTGGCCAGAAACGCTGCTCATCTGGACCTATGACGAGGGTGGCGGCTACTACGATCACGTCGCGCCACCAGCTGCCGAGCCGCCCGATGATGTTCCTGGCCGAAGCCTCATCGCGCATCCGTCATGGCTGCGCAGCGTCATCAAGCCGGTGTTCCCCGGTTATGTCCGGCACGCGCAGAACCTCGTGTGCGAGCCGAACCGCTATGACACTTACGGCTTCCGCGTGCCGGCCGTGATCGTCTCGCCGTACGCCCGGCCGGACTGCGTCCTTGCGGAGGTCTTTGACCACACGTCGGTCCTCAAGCTTGTCGAGGAGAAGTGGAATCTGCCAGCGCTCACGTGCCGCGATGCAGCGGCAAGAGCACCTCTGGCAGCTCTCGACTTCGACTCGCAGCCAGCCTTCCTGAAGCCTCCTACGCTGCCAGCGCCGAGCCTGGCGTGGGGCTCGTGGTAGCAGTTCACTGTCGGTGCGTGACGGCCTCTCGTCTGCGGCACGGAGCGCGCGCATCGACGTCCGGGCCCGTCACCGTCACCGTCGCGATCGCGAAGAGCGCGCGGCCTCGGCGAGAAAGTCGGGCAATTGAATCTCAAAAGTGAACCTGGAACTATTTGAAAAGGGGCGGGTAGTACCGGGAGGAGCAGCCGATGCTCGATGTCGTTATCAAGGGCGGAACGCTCGTCGATGGCACCGGCGCGTCGCCCCGGACAGCTGATATCGCGATCAAGGACGGCGTCATCGTGTCGGCGGGCGGACGGGTAGACGAGCCCGCCGGGCAGGTGATCGACGCGGACGGATGCGTGGTCACACCGGGATTCATCGACGTGCATACGCACTACGACGGACAGGCGACCTGGGACGACGAACTTGAGCCGTCGGCGAGCAACGGCGTCACCACCGTCGTCATGGGTAACTGCGGCGTCGGCTTCGCCCCGGTACGGCCGGCAGCAACCGCTGCGCTCATCGACTTGATGGAGGGTGTGGAGGACATCCCGGGTTCCGCGCTCAGTGCCGGCATGCCCTGGGGTCGCTGGGAGTCCTTCCCGCAGTACCTGGACGTGCTCGGCCAGCGGTCGTATGCGATCGACCTGGCCGCTCAGCTGCCGCACGGCGCGCTCCGGTTTTACGTGATGGGCGAGCGCGGTGCCGCCAACGAGGATGCCACCGGCGACGACCTGGAGGCCATGGCCCGGCTGACCCGCGAGGCGTTTGATGCTGGCGCTGTCGGCTTCACCACGTCGCGGACGATTGGGCATCGGGCCAAGTCGGGCCGGCCCGTGCCGGGCACATTCGCCCCGCCGGAGGAGCTGCTGGCAATCGCGGAAGCAGTAGGCGGCGCAGGCCACGGTGTCCTGGAGGCCATCGTGGCTGGGACGATCGGCTCGCTGGAAGGACTGGGTGGCGAGTACACCAAACCCGTCGAGGAGGTCCCGCTGCTGGCCGAGATGTCGCGTGTCAGCGGGCGTCCCGTCACCTTCACCGTAGCGCAGCTGTTCGAGGATCCCGATCACTGGCGGCTGGTCCTGAAGGCTGCTGCGGAATCTGCCGGCGCCTGCCTGCGGCCGCAGATCATTCCGCGGTCTGTCACCGTAATGACCAGCCTCGACACCTACCACATGTTCATGTTCCGCCCGACCTATCGCCGCCTAGCCCGCCTGCCCCTGGCTGAGCGGGTCGCCGAAATGCGCAAGCCCGAGATCCGGCAGGCAATCCTGGCCGAGAGCGACGAGCGCGACCCGGTGCCCAGCCTGGCGGCTGGGCTCGTCCGGCTTTTCGCGCTGGCACTGCCGGTCACATTCTCGCTGTCGGCGCCGGTCAACTATGAACCGTCGCTGGATCAGTCCGTCTTCGCCACCGCCGCCGCGCAGGGCAAGGACCCGCAAGCTCACATGTATGACCTGCTGCTAGCACACGACGGCACCGCGTTTTATGCCCTGTTGGGCTCCAACTTCGTCGGCGGCAACCTCGACGTCTGCAGGGAAATGCTGCTTGACGCCAACACCGTGACCGGTCTCAGTGATGCCGGAGCCCATGTCAACCTGATCTCTGACTGCTCGGTCTCGACCTTCCACCTCACCCACTGGGCCCGTGACCGAGCGGATCGGCTCCCGCTGGCGTTCGTCGTCGCCAAGCTGACCGCCCGCAACGCTGAGCTCTACGGTTTCGCTGATCGCGGCAGCCTGGTGCCGGGGCGGCGAGCCGACGTGAATGTGATCGACCTCGACCGGTTGCGGATCCGCGAGCCTTTCGTCCGTCATGATCTGCCGAACGGGGAGAGCCGCATCCTGCAGCCTTCGTCCGGTTACGTCGCCACGGTCGTCAACGGCGAGATTACGCGCATGCACGACGAGGACACCGGGCGCCGTCCCGGCCACCTGGTCCGCGGACACTAGCGGCGCCGAGCGCCGTAGGCAGCCTGCCCCTGGCGTGAAGCCTGTTTCGATGGCTGGTTAGGGCGGCTAGGCCGAGGTGAGTTCAGATCGCTACCCAGGCAGTCGCCACCGGAGGCTGTAGGGTGTCGCCGCCGGTGCGACAACGGAGGCTGGTTGGCCCAGCTTGCAGGGGGCCAGCGCTGAAGCGGCCCAGCTCGTCAGTTTCGATGGTGATCACGCTGTCTCCGTGACGAATATCCACGGTGACCGCCTGCGGGGGAACAAGCTGGCCGACCATCATGCGCGAGTTTCCCTTACTGGTCACTTCAACGTCGATGCTCAAGGTGCGCGCTCGGAAGGACAACATCCGCCCGTGCGTGGTGCCGCGAACCAGCGCCGCCTCGTCCTGATCGACGAGCGAGTCAAAGACCAGCTCAGCCAGATCGGCGTCGATCGTGCGCCACGCGAGGGCGCCCACCGCCGCCTCTAGCAGCGCCGGAGGCACAGAGTCGATCTGCGCGACGACCTGTCGCAACTCCTCTTCCAGATCGGCGTTGTCGGTTTCGTCAGACACCTATGCTCTCCAGCCGCTGCTTCTCGTATCTATGAGTACATAACAGCCGAGCAGATACCTTGCCCGTCAGCATCTGGCGTAGACGGTCCAGGCAGCGAGCGCGCGACGGTCCGATGCTCCCGACCGGCATGCCAAGCGCGGCGCCAACCTCGGCGTAGCTCGGTGGCGGTGAAGCCATGAGCACGCGGAGTAGTTGCTGGCAGCGATCAGAAAGTTCCCGGAAGGCGCGCCAAAGCTGCCGGGCGCGTTCGGAATCGAGCATCGCTTGCTCGGCGTCGAGCACCGCCTGCTCGGGCGAGTGATCATCGACATGGCCGAGGCCGACCAGAGTGCCATCATGGGCCGGGGTCGTCCTAGCAGCAGCGCGTGCGATCCGCAGGGATTCGCGTCTTGCAGTCGTCGCCAGCCACGCGCCGAGACGCTCGGGGCTTGCTATGCGGTCGAGGTGCTCGGCTAGCCGCAGCCAGGTCGTCTGGAACACGTCGGCCGCATCGGGCGGCCCGAGGCGGTACCCGCGAGTGATAGCCCAGACGAGCCCGCTGAAGTGCTCCACGATCGCCTTCCAGGCGGCGCTGTCGCCCCCGGCCGCAGCTCTGACCAGGACGCCAATCTCATCAGATTCCACGACCGCCCCCAACCTTGCCCGGCATTACGACCTTGTCCTGGCTCCGTGCTCGCACCGTTCCTCAACCAGGCAGTGACAGTCTGCACCCTTGTCGCAGGGATACAAGACCGGTCCGACTCCGGGCAGTGCCTGTGCGCGCGCCTGGCTGAGCA
This sequence comes from Streptosporangiaceae bacterium, assembly GCA_035631375.1. Lineage (GTDB taxonomy): Bacteria > Actinomycetota > Actinomycetes > Streptosporangiales > Streptosporangiaceae > JAJYUU01. The sequence goes on along the minus strand of DASQIW010000098.1, from coordinate 12,918 downwards.
ACGCGTCGGCAGCGCGGCGGCTGTTCTCGCCCGCGCGCGACATGCGCGCCGCGATGAGGCCGGCGACCAGCGGGGTGGAGAACGAGGTGCCGCTCCACCGCGCCATACCGTGAAACTCGTGAGTGACCGGGCTTGCGCTGTCGTCCGGAGGCCAATTGTTGCTATAAGTCCCGGTCGCGAAGGCGTTGACCAAGTCCTCGCCTGGTGCGTACACGTCCACCCAGCCTCCGTAATCGCTGAACGATGCGCGGCTTCGCCAATTGGACGCAAGCGCGCCCACCGACACCACCTGCGGGAAAGCAGCCGGCCAGAACGGCGTCCGATCGCCACTATTGCTGGCTGCGGCGACCAATAGGACCCCTTTGCACTGGCGGTACCGATGCCACAGCGCCTCGAGCGCCAGTGGAGGATGATTCCAGCGAGTCGTGGTGCCCGCCGACAGGCTGATGATGTCGGGATATTGATCCAGCGCCCGGTCCAGGTGCTTGACGATTTCGGACTCCAGTTCAGCACCGTGGAATTTCAGCAGACTGGCCACGTATATGTCCGCGACCGGAGCCATGCATCGCGCCACGCCGGCGATGAAAGTGCCATGTCCGCAATAGGGGAGAATCCGCGGTTCTGCACCTGCCGGACCCAGGAGAGGGTCTGGATCACCGGTCACACCTGCGAGCCACGGGTGAGCGGGCCCATCCGTGAGAAGGCCGGTGTCAGGCACATAAATTTGCACCCCGCTGCCATCTCGTCCAGGGCACTGGCCCGGATGAGGACCCGAGCCAGCCGGTACCGGTTGCGGGTCTGTCGCCGGGCACATATGCGCTGCTGAGGCCCACAGGACGTAGTTGGGGGCTGCAACCCCCACACCCAGCTCCTGGTCGATTTTGTCCAGGGCGGCAATGACACCCGAGGTCGCTGCATTCGCGATTGAGTAGAGAGTCACCCCGTCGATCAATCCGTCGATCGGCGCACCGCCTCCAACAACGTTAGGTACTTGGGGGAGGTATGCATCGCGGACCAGGATGACCCCTTTCTGATACATGAATTCGAGGTCATTGACGTCACGCCAGGCGGCGTCGATATCTTTGCCTGCTTTCCCGAAGGCCTTGCGAATGAGGTCGACCTCGGCACGAACTTGGTCCGCTGGACATCCCTGCTCAATCATCACGCCCGCCCCCCAAATCTCATTAGCCCCGGCGAATGGTTAGATCTAACATCAATCCCATGGCGGGGGGAAGCAGCCGGGCCAATGTGTCTGGCGGAACGGCTGAGTTGCTGACCTTGGCAGCGGGCCGCCCTCAGGAGGCCGCGGCGAAGGCTCGCACAATACTGGCAAAAAGCCCCGGCCCATATGATGCCTCGATCGCTCGGCAGGCCCTCGGCATTGTCCTGCGCGACTTCGGAGACCTTGAAGCAGCGACACGTGAACTGCGGAAAGCGTTGCGCCTCGCGCGTGCGGCGGACTCGCCGGATCGGGAGGCCGACGTCCTGGCCACCCTGGGAACTGCACTGGTCTATTCCGGGCGCACGAGGTCCGGCCTTTCTGCGCTCGATGACGCGGCCAGGCTGGCGAGCGGCGTGCTCGCCGGGCGGGTTCTCATGCGACGCGGCGGCACCCTGATGGTGCTCGGGTGGCACCGGGAGGCGCTCCAGGACCTGCGCCGCGCGGTCACAGTGTTCCGCCAGGCCCGCGACACGATATGGGAGGCGCGCGCACTCAGCTGGCGCGGCGAGACTTACCTGGCTCTTGGAGCCACCGAGCGCGCGGACGCTGACTATGCCAAGGCACAAGGCTTGTTCGCGATGACCAGCCAGGACCTGGAATTCGCTTACGCAACCTATGATCGCGGTAAGGTGGCGTTCCGCTCCGGGAATCTGCCCCTTGCTCTGTCGTATCTCGACGAAGCGGCCCGGCGATATACCTCTCTTGGGGCGTCCCTCGGCTCCTTGAGAGCGGAATGGGGCATCGACAGGTGCGCAGTACTGCTCGCGGCCGGCCTACCGGGCGACGCGCTTCGCGAAGCAGACGCCACAGCCGACCTCCTCAAGCACGAGGGCGGCTCGGCCACAAGGCGGGCGGAGTTGTTGCTGACCGCAGGGCGGGCCGCGCTGGCCGCTGCCGATCCGCAGACGGCGCTGCAACGAGCACAGATGGCCCGGCGCCTGTTCGACGCTCAGCAGCGGACCTGGTGGCACGCCCACGCCGCATTGCTCATTGTCCAGGCGCGTTATGCGGCTGGAACGGTGTCTGCGCGGCTCCTGGGTGAAGCGGAGCGTTCTGCCGCCCAGCTGGAAGCACTCGGCTCCGGCGACGCCCCGCTGGCCCGATTGCTGGCCGGGCGGATTGCCCTGGGCCTCTGCCGTGCCGCTGATGCCGAGAACCACTTTGCCGCGGCTGCGCGAATCCGCTGGCGAGGGCCCGCTCTGTCCCGCATCTACGGGTGGCTGGCGGAAGCGCTGAGGGCGGAGGCAGCCGGCAGCTCGCGGCGCCTGCTGCGTGCGTGTCGGCGAGGACTGGACGTGCTCGACGAGCACCGGCAAACCCTTGGGGCGACAGAACTGCGAGCGCAAGCCACGGCTCAGGGCTCCGAACTCGCGGAATTGGCGCAGCGGTGGGCGTTGCGATCTGCCAGCCCGAGGCTGCTTCTCGCGTGGAGCGAACGCTGGCGCTCCACTGCTTTGGCGGTTCCTCCGGTGCGGCCGGTTGATGATGAGGAACTGCAGGCCGATCTGACCGCCGTGCGCGACATCACAAGTCGGGTAGAGAAGGCGCGGGCTCGCGGCGCGCCGACAGCTGCCCTTGAACGGGATCAACTGCGCCTGGAGGCCGCTATACGCGGCCGCGTGCTGCGGACCCAGGGGATCAGTATGCCCAGTGGGTCGACCGGCCCAGGAGGTTCCGAGCTCGACGTCCGAGCCCTGCTCGGGGAACTGCAAGAGGCGCGGCTTCTGCAGATCGCCGACATCGGCGGCGACATTCACGTTCTGGTTTGCGGCGCTGGCAGGGTCAGGCACTTCACTGCAGGGCGCACGGCGGACGCAGCTCGCGAGGTCGACTTCGCCCGGTTCGGTCTCAACCGCCTCGCGCACAGCCGCCCTGCGGACCACGCCGAGAATGCGCTGTCGATTCTTGAAGAGATCGGACGCAAGCTGGAAGAAATCCTCCTCGGCCCTGCCAGCCGTCACCTTGGCGACGGGCCGATCGTCATCATCCCGCCCGGCCGACTGCACGCCGTTCCCTGGGCGGTTGTTCCTTCGCTGCGTGACCGTGTGGTCAGCGTTTCGCCCTCGGCGCGCGCCTGGCTTCGCGCAAGGGCCGCCCCGCGCCCAGATGGCCCAGAGGTGGTACTGGTGCGCGGTCCGGGATTGGGGACCGGCGCGGTCGAGGCACTCGCAGCCGAGCACGGCCTTCCGATCCTGGGGGACGGCAGCGCGACGGTGGCACGGGTTCTCGATGCGATCGATGGTGCGCAGCTTGTCCACCTGGCCGCCCATGGGTCGTTCCGGTTCGACAGCCCGCTCTTCTCCTCGCTGGGCATGCATGACGGCCCGCTGACCGTCTACGACTTCGAACGGTTGCGGCGTGCGCCGTATCAGATGATCCTTCCCGCATGTGATTCTGGATTGCTCGCGCCAGCCGGTGCCGATGAGTTGCTCGGGCTGACCAGCAGCCTTGTGCCGTTGGGAACGGCAGGCATCATTGCCAGCGTCGTGCGAGTCAACGACAAAGCCGCCGACCAGTTGATGCTCGCCCTCCACCGCAGGCTGCGTGGCGGAGGCACGCTGGCAGAATCGCTGAGCGGCGCGCGCGCTGAGCTAGCCACCGACCCGGTAGCGACGGCGACTGGGTGGTCGTTCCTCGCGCTGGGGGCAAGTTGACCCTGGTTTTCATGTATCTGGATCGCACTCCGCCCTCTGTGTAGGAGCCACGGCTGAACCCCAGCCACCTATGCAGGGAGTCCACCATGTTCATGCACCCGGAAATCTCGCGCGTCATCGCTGCACAGCGGAACCAGGAAATCCGAGCGAATGCTGAAGCCTCTCGGCAGATCGCTGACGCTCGCGCGGCTCGCACGACCAACCGTTCTCGGACCGCTCGGTTCCGCTGGCCCCGCCCCGCCACCGCCAGGCGCCCCGCAGTCGCCTACTCGTCCGGGCAGGATGCCTGAGCCCAGGCTCGGGCATGTCGTCGACGAGACACCTATCACCGAAGTGGCAAGTCACATGCCTACCCAGGTTGCGCGCCCGGCCATCAGCGGCCGGGCGCCGGGCACGCTCGGGCGCACCGTCCTGCTGACCGGCGCATCAGGAGTGGTGGGACGCGCTTTGCTGCAAAGAATGCGCGCCTGCGACGTTGTGCTTGTTGCATCATTCGCCGATCTGCGGAACGAATGTGGCCACGCTGCCTGGCGACGTTACGGCACCAATACTCGGGCTGAGCGCGCAGGCCTACATGGAGACCGAGCGGACCATCGAGCGCGTAGTGATGTCAGCCGCCGCGTCTCTGGGAGGAATGTCCTTCATCGAGTCGCCTGAGATCGCATATCTCCTGGGCGCCACCCGTGCTCTTGCATTCCATCCGCCTTCATGCAGCGCGGCCGCAGGCGCGATTGCCCGCTATCTTGCAGGCGGTCCGCTGACTTTCTGATGCAACGGAACAAAAATTGCCACGCAGCGAATCAGAGGCACAAGGGCGCGTCGGACCACACGTCAGTGTTCAGCGACCCGGCCGGTACGGCCTTCGAGGTGCTCATTGGCGAAGCGGATAGCGATCGAGCCCTCACCGACCGCCGAGGCTACTCGTTTGACCGAGCGGCTGCGGACGTCGCCGGCCGCGAACACTCCCGGCAGACTGGTTTCGAGCAGGTAGGGATCGCGGCCGAGCTTCTCCCAGGCGGGCGTGGCGCGGGCTTGCCCGCTGAGATCAGGTCCAGTGACGATGAAGCCGTGGCTGTCAAGCTCGATTGATCCAGCCAGCCACAGTGTGTGCGGCTCGGCGCCGATCAGGACGAACAGGGCAGCGGTGGCCAGCGTGCGGCGGGTTGACGTGGTGAGATCTTCGACGGTGACGCGTTCGAGCCGCCCGCCGCCATCGGCCTCTCGCACGACGCAGCGGGACACGGTCGTGATGGCTGGGTGCCGGGTGATCCGGTCGAGCAGGTACTGCGACATGCTTGCGGCCAAACCTTCGCCGCGAACGAGGATTGTCACCGCGTGCCCGTTATCGGCTAGCCACGTGGCGGCCTGGCCGGCCGAGTTGCCGCTGCCCACGATGACCACCGGGTCGCCTGGCATGATCTGGTCCTGGGCGGCCAGCGGGGTGTAGAACACCCCGGCGCCCTCGAAACGGTCCAGGCCAGCAGCGTCGAGCTGGCGGTAAGTCACGCCGGTGGCGATGATCACGGTCCGGGCGGCTAGCTCGTCTCCGGCGTCGAGCCGGATGACGTAATCATCGCCGTGGCCCGTCAGCCCTGTTGCAGTTCTGGGCACTAGCAGTGTTGCCCCGAACCGCAGGGCCTGGACCAGGGACCGCTCGGCGAACTCCTCGCCGCTGACGCCGACCGGGAAGCCCAGGTAGTTCTCGATCCTGGAGGTGGTGCCGATCTGCCCGCCCACCCCCAAGCCGTCGATGGCGGCGGTGGCGAAGCCTTCCGATGCCCCGTACACCGAGGCGGCCAGGCCGGCCGGGCCGGCGCCGACCACGGCCACATCAAAGGTCTTCGCCGGTACTGCCGCCGTGCCGAGTCCCGCTGCGCGTGCCAGCTGGCCATTCGACGGATTGGGCAGGACTTCCCCACCGCGCATCAGCACGACCGGGGCGTCACCTGGGTCCAGTCCCTGTTGGGTAAGCACCGCGCCCCCTGCCGGGTCAGTGTCCAGGTCGACCCAGACGTGGAGCAGCCGATTGCGAGCCGCGAACTCCCGGAGGCGGCGGGCATCCGGTGATCTCCGCGAGCCGAAAATCTGGAGACCGGCCCGCTGCTGCAGAAACCATCGCCTCCGCCGCAACAGAACCTGCACGATCACATCAGACAGCGTCTGATCCTGGGCGATGACTTCCTGCAACCGATCCACCGGAACCACCAGCACGGACCCGGGTTCCCTGACCACCGCAGTCGCGAACACCCGCTCACCAGTCAATATGTTCAGCTCGGCCACGAACCGGCCCGGGCCCAGGTTGGCCAGCTCGCGCTCCACCCCGGCCTGGTGGTCGGTCACAGCGACGGTTCCGGAGAGGATCACGATGAAGTCGTAGGCCCGGTCCCCCTCATGGAACAACACCTGGCCAGCTGTCGTCGGCCTCTCCTGGCCGTAGCGAGACAGCAGGGCCAGCTGTTCAGCATCCAGCGGCGGGGCCAGGAACGGATCTGCCCCCGGATCCGGTGCCGTCATCCCCACTCCGCTCCTCACTGTCTCTTCCCCTGACCCGACCAAGGCCACCCAAACCACTCTCGCTGCGGAAGTGAGTCTGCTGCCCGACGCCGGAGACCTCATTGAGGCGACTCGGCCACCACCGCCGTCACTATCTGCCCTCTTTATGCTCGCTCGTGCTTCGGGAGCTGGCCGCGCAAGCTGCCGGATGGGCTATCAAGAGCGGATCCGCTCACCCGACTGGGGTTGCCGCGGTAGGTCGTTGACCGGCTCACCCGCTGCGGACTAGTTGCTGGCCGCCATCGATGTCGTAGGTCGCGCCGGTCACCGCGGTGTTGGTCATGATGTGCACAGCCAGGGCGGCGATGTCGGCCGGCCCGACTACCCGTGCGACGGGCAGCGTGGCGCGCAGCCGGTTGCGGCGTTCCTCGAGGTCGTCGCCGAGCAAGGTGGCGGACAGCGGGGTGTCGACGAAGCCGGCCGCGATGAGGTTGACCCGGATTGGTGCCACCTCGACCGCCAGGTTGGCGATCAGGGCTGGCAGCGCTGCGGTGCCCGCCGCGATGAGCGACAGACCGGGTCCCCGGCTGCGCCCGCCGGTGCCGCCCATGAACAGCAGCGTTCCACCGGGCCGCACCCGGCCGACCGCGTGCTGGGCAACGGCTACCGCCAGCCACAGATGGTGGTCGAAATCTCGGTGCGCCTGGTCGCGGTCCAGTTCGGCCAGGGGGGCGTAGTAGGGACCAGGCCCAGTGACCATCACCTGGTCGATCTGGTCCGGCAGGCTGCCGAAGAAGCGGCCCAGAGCAGGCCAGTCGGTGGCGTCAAAGGCCGCGGTCACTTCCGCGCCAACCTCATCGGCGGCCTGCTTCAGAGAGTCAGGGTGGCGGGCGGTCAGGATGACTTTCGCGCCTGCAGCGCGGGCCAGGCGCGCTGTCTCAAGCCCGATGCCGGCGCTGCCGCCGATCACCACAACTGTTTGCCCGGCCAGCTCCGACTCATGACCGGTGATCCCGACGGCGGGAGAAGCGCTCATGGTTGTTCCTCCTAGAACCGGATCACTAGTTCGGCGCTCGGCCATGGCAGGGGCCGAAGGCGGCGAGCTAGCGCGTGTGATTCAGCTTTCCCATCGCGGCGCCGGAGTCGGCTTCGATGCCGTCGGCCTTATGCGGACGCTAGAAACCCTGCTTGCTGAGCCAGCCCAGGCAGGCATCGGCGACCTCGGGCCAGCCGTGATCGATGGTGAGGGAGTGGCCGCGGTCTGCGAATTCCACCAGGTCGGTGACGGCGTCGGAGTCCCGGTACTGCTTGAGAGTCGATTTGGTGATGACCTCAGGCACTGTGTGATCTTTGCCGCCCATGGTCAGCAGCAGCGGCCCACGGTCGGAGTTTGCAGTGTCGACTTCGGCCGGGGAATGTGGCGAGAAAGCCGCGGCGGCCGCCTCAAACAGCGGCCGGGCGGGGGAGGGAATCGTCCACCGCTCGTGCAAGGCGTTGGATTCCTCGTCGGTCAGGGCGTTGCCGAAGCTGTAGCGGAACTCCTTGGGGGTCAGCGAGACGGCCTTGTGTCTGTTGGCCGGGTTCGCGAAGACGGACAGGGTCCCGCGCAGCTGGGATAGCGGCAACTGCAGCACGCCCTTGATCTGCGCGGCATCGATGCCGATCGCCGCCGCGCCGCGGCCCATGCCGAGCAGCTTCTCCGTGATCAGACCTCCAAAGGAGTGACCGATGAGAATCGGCTGGACCGGAAGGTCATCGATGATCTTGGCGTAGTGGTCGGCGACGTCGTCGATGCCGTGATTGGCGACGCTGTCGGGGTTGGCCCTGGTGGCGTCGACAGTGTCGGCATCGCCGGGCCAGCCGGGAGCGGACGACTCGTAGCCGGCCTCGCGGAACTTTTCCTGCCACGGTGCCCACGAGGAGGCGTGCAGCCAGAGCCCATGTATAAACACAACTGGGGCTTTCGTGCTGTTCATGACCGTCTCCCCCTGCCAAGGATTAGAACTCACGGCGATGGTGCCCTGCCACGCCCGAGGTCAACCGAGTCCACGACAGGCGCAGCCGGGCTACGGTCGAAGTCCCGCACCTTGTGCATTCCCCCACCTGGGTAGTCCAGCTCGATCACATCCTGGCCAGCGCCTCCGCGGCTAGTGTCTTCTCGACACCGAGATTGTTCGCGACGCCGACGGCTATCCGGACGTAGGAGCTCCCCTTCAACACGCTGATAGACGCGTAGCCGTCGTAGAACGCCGCGTCGCCGAGACCCGAGATGGCCTGCGCGCTCACCTTGCTCTGGTAGTCGTCGAAATACGTCTTGGCGTCCTGGCCGGTTACCAGCACAACACGGACTGTATCTGCGTACGGGATATCGGGATTGTCCCCGATTGCGCTCGGGCCATTAAAGACACAGGCGACACCGCCCTCGACGTACGCGTGTCCCATGACCGGCGATTGGACTGGCTGACCGCCCAGCGCCGCACTCGCCTGCGACTGACTGACGACATCGCAGGACGACGTCGCCTTGCCAGTCGGCACGCCCGCCGGCTGGGTGGTATTCGTCGTCGCGGCGGGACCGGCGGCGTGCGTCGTTGATGGGGTCGTTTTGGCAGGGCTGGAGCTGCAGGCCGCGAGCAGGAGCAGCGCGCCCGGTGCAACGATCAGGGCAATCTTGTTACGTGACATCGTCAGTCCTCCCCGGATTAAGTCCGCACATTCCGCGACTATCCGGGCTGGCCTTTGGACTGGCTGAAAGCCCGCTTAAGGCCGCCAGCCGGGCGCGTCAGCACGCCAGCCACACATGGAGCCTGACCAGCACAAACGGCTCTCTTCGCTGACGACGGTTGCCGGTGGTTAGTGTCCGGTCGTGAAGCCGCAGGCGCTGGCGACTGCGATGGCGGAGTCCTCGCGGTTGCTGGCTGCCGGGAAGCCTGGCCGCTCGAAGTCGATCATGTAGACGTAGGCCGCGTTGGCGGGGGTTGTCGTCGCATTCAGCGCTGGCAGGGACGCGCCTAGGCGGTTATTGAATGCCAGCAAGGCCACCAGCTGGGTTTGCAGATCCGCGGTCGGGTTGCCGGTAATGTAGCCAGCCGGCAGAGGGGTCCAGCCGATCAGGCCGCCGGCGGCGGCGCCGCCTGATTCGGGATTGCCCCCGGACTCCTGATGGATGTTGCCCGCGATGCCTGCTGCTGCTATCGACGTATAACCGTGCGCGATCAAGAAGTTCACGATGGTGGCGTAGTTGAGCGGCAGCATCGCTGTCCCCCCGGCAACGGACTGCACGCATCGCTGGAAGGTTGCGCTCATCTTCGGTGGACCCGTCACGCTGAGTGCGTTGGCCGCCACGACCTGTTGGTGTTCGAGCTCCAGTCTCGGGCCGGCGCCGCCCTGTACCCCCGCCACGGCCTCACCGAGAGGGTCATTCGATGTGCCAGGCCATACGACGATAACCACGAGCGTGGCGGCCGCTATTGCCACGGTCGCCGCTGACGCAGTGACCACGAAGGCGCCCACCCGCTTGCGCCTGGGGCGCTGGGCTTGTGGCCGCCTCCGGTGCTGAGCCAATGCGGTCCTTCCGTCGGCCAGGCGCCGCAGGGCACGCCTGGGATCGCGGACCGTCGCGGGTAGCGGGCCGGGTGACGGTCGGCCTCACGCGTGCTGAGCGCGCGTGAGGCCCCGGCTTCGGTGCCGGGACTTTCGCGGCATAACGCTGCCAGAACTGGCGGCATCTACTAAGCGTTTCCGCAGAAAAGGAGGCTGGCAGCGCCGCAATGATCAGCAAGGCCATGGCGCCCGGGCCATAGCTCCCGCTATATGGATGTGGCAGCGTGGCCCGGCGGGCTCGGCTAGCGCCAAGCCCGCCGGGCCACGCCTCGTCAGGTGAGGATGTCTACTTGGTGGACGTCGCCGCACGGCACTCCGTAGGCAGCGTGGTGGTCTCGGATGGCGCCTTCGTCGGGCCCCTCAAGCAGGCAGTAGACCTGCCCGTCGATGTTATGGAAGAGCTCGAGTTGTCGCACGCCGAACTGGTCGGCGCGGCCATTCCGGGTGTCATCTGCGATCTGCGCGATCGCCTCGGCCGGCAGCTTCAGGTCGGCGTGGAAGTCCATGAACCTGGGCATGGCCTGCCCGCTCACGCGGCCGACGGGACGCGGCTGCGGTACGCAACCGCGGCGGCATTGAGTGGCTTGATCATCATTCGAACTCCTCGTCACTTGAGGCCGGCAGAGATGAATCCCGAGCACAGCAGGTCGAGCGCCTGGATGCGCTTTCCCGCGACGGCGAACGCGTGCTGCTCCACGAGCCGGAAGGAGGAAGCGTCGCCGCCGGAACCCGTCCGCACCTGCCAGCGCAGGTAGGTACGCGGCCCCATCTGTCCGATTGCAGCGTCGATCACATCGAAGGTGTCGTCCTGGCCGAACCATGTCCGGAACAGGGCGACGGCCTGCGCCGCGCCGTTCGCTTCGATCGCGCCCCGAGGTACCAGGGCCCGGAACCGGACATTCGTATCGAGGCATGATTCCAGCTCGGGGAAGTCGCGGCGGGCTAGCGCGTCAAGGAACTGCCCGGCGATCTCCCACCGCGGGTCCGCACCCGCGGTTCGTTCAACGGTGCTGGCGGTGGTTATGGTGCGTGCGTTCATGCCACTGTTCTAGGGCAGCGCCCCTCACCACGGCATCGGTCAACCACCCGATATTTTTTGCGGCTCCGGAGCGCCCGCGATGCTTGAGTCGACCAGCCCGTGGCGCATCGCGTACATGGCGGCGGGGCCGCGAGAGCTCACTCCGATCTTCGTGTAGATGTGCTCGATGTGACTGCCGACGGTGCGCACGGAAACGAACAGCTGCGCGGCGATCTGCCTGTTGGACATTCCGCGGACCAGCAGGGAGAGCACCTCGACCTCGCGCGGGCTGAGCCCGGCGATCAGGTTCGGCCGGCGTCGAGCCTGATGCCCGGCAGCTGCCAGGACGGCATTGACCGATGCGGCGTCGAGCCGCCCCTCGCCGGCCTCTGCGAGCAGCAAAGCGCCAGCCTCCTTTGGTCCGAGCGCGCCCCGGTGCGGTCGTTCCTCCCGCAGCGCCTGGTACACCTGCGCCGCCGCAAGCACGCGAGCCGCGTGGGGGATCGCGCTGCCAGAGAGGCCGCGCGGATAGCCCGAGCCGTCAATCCGCTCGTAGACCATGCTCGCGATCGTGCCGATCTCGGCCAGCCGAGGCTGATGACTCAGAATTCGCTCAGTCAGATAGGGAACGGTGCGAACGCGTTCCCGCTCGATGCCCGAGAGCGGACCCGGCCGCGCCCACGTCGCGGCCGAGACGCCGATGCCGCCGAGCCGGCAGACGAAGCCAGCGCGCTCGACGAGGTCCACCGCTGGCGAGCCAAGTCCCATGCCGCGGGCAGCCTCCGCCGCCAGCACCGCGACGGCACGCGAATGTCCGAGAAACCATGGTGACTTGACGTCCGCGTAGTCGGCGATTGTCAGCAGGGCAGCCCGGAGCCCCGCCTCATCCATCTGCCTGTCCAGCGGCGCGCATCCCTGAATGACGGTTCCCCAGGCGTCCACGGTGTCGATGTCGCCGAGGATCTCCTCCGCGCGGGTACGACACAGCTCGGCGAGGCGCGGGTCGAACTCGCGGCCCTCGCGCTCGCGCAGCATGCTGACGACCCCGGCCGTGCCGCTGATGCGAGAGAACACTTCGGTTTCCTGCGCAACGTGGACGACCCTCATGACGCGTTCGATCTGCTCTCCGGCCAGGCCAGCCGGGCCGCCCTGACCGTCCCACCGTTCCAGTGCTTGCGGCAGCGACCGCCGGACTACCGCCGCAAGCCCGAGCCGGTCCGCGATCTCCCCGGTCGTCTCGCAATGGGCATTCATGGACTTCATGACCTCGCGAAACCCGCTTGTCAGGAACCGGCCAGTGGTCGATATGCGCTGCACGGCGGATCCGCCTGTCGCCAGATTGGCGAGCAGGAACCGCATCATGGGCAGGCCGGCGCGGTTGACCTGATAGCTGGCGGCCCTGATCTGCGTGTCGTCGCCGAACCAGCGCGCCAGCTCATGCGAATCGGCGACACATCCAACCCAGGCCAGCAGGGCCACGTAGTAGGCGGCTGCGTGCTCATCCTCAGGAAGGCCGGCCAGCGCTGCCAGCCGGGTAGCGATCACCGTCGTGCGGAGGATGTGCCCCTGGGGCTGCCCGAGCCCTAGGTCAGTGGCAAGCGACAGTGAAGCGACCAGCTCTGCCAGTCGCACGCCGGAGGTTGCCTGTTCCGTCACATCGCGAAGCCTACGGATCGGGCGCCGGACAAGCAGCCCAAAGATCCGAAAGGCGGCACTAGGTGCCGTAACCGGGCGCTGGGCCTGGCCGGCCCGCGTGCCGGGACATCAGCTGCTGGCGCCCGCCGGAACCAGTGACCCTTTCGGTCAGGACCTCGGACGGGATTGCTGATACTGGGCGATCGCCTCAGCGGTTGCGGGCGCCCGGAACACCTCCGCGAAGACGTCGACGCTGGTATCGATGCCGTGCTGGAGACCGTGGTTGAGCCAGGTCT
>DASQIW010000097.1:0-5531 GCA_035631375.1 Streptosporangiaceae bacterium | reverse complement strand
CGAAAACGATGACATTCGGGATCAGGCAGCAGATTCTCCGGGCACACACACCGACAGCTGGCTGGGCCCCCACAGTGCAACAGCGGTCGGCCCTGCCCTGTCGCCCACGGGCGCGTCGTCCGATGATCGGCAGAAGGTGCGCCGGAAGTTGATTGCCGGGCTCATCGGTGCGCTTGTGGCCACCATCCTCAGCTTGATCTTCGTATCGTCGTTCATCGGCGCCCTGCACGAACCCGGGCCGCGCTCGGCGCCGGTCGGGATCGTCGGTCCCCCGGCATCGGCATCGCGGCTCGGCAGCACCCTTGATCACGCCGTCCCCGGCGGCTATATCGTCACCAGCTACCCGACCGCGACGGCCGCCCGTGACGCCATCAACGACCGCACCATCGACGCCGCGCTGGTGCCCGGCCCGCATGGCCAGAACCTCGTTGTAGCCCAGGCCGTGAGCTCGGGCCTGACCAACGCGACGATCAAGACCTTCACCAGCCTCGCGGCTAATACTCACGTCCCGCTGTCAGTGACCGACATCCGCCCCCTGCACCCCAGCGACCCGGAAGGCCTGTCGCAGACGTTCTTCGTCACCGCACTCCTCGCACCGAGCTTCACGTTCGGCAACCTGCTCATCCGGCGGATCGCTCCGGATCTAGGCCCGCACTGGCACCTCGCGCTGATCGTCATCTACGCGCCCATCGTGGCGGCGGTGGCTGTGGCTATCGCCGACGGGGCGATCGGCGCCCTCACCGGAGCACCCTGGGGGCTGTTCGGCATCGGCACGCTGTTCGCCTTCGCCGTCGCCGTGATCAGCGCCGCCGCAGCCAGGTGGGCCGGCGGGATCGGCGTGGCGGTGTTCGGCCTGCTGTTCATCCCTGTCGGCCTCGCCTCCTCCGGTGTCACGCTCGGCCCGAACATGATCACCCCGTGGTACGCCGACCTCGGCAAGGCACTGCCGCCAGGGAACGCCCTGCCTTCCGTCCTGAACACCACCTATTTCGACGGCAACGCCCTCGGCACTCGGCTGGGGATCCTGGGAGCCTGGGCCTTCGCCGGCCTTCTCGCCATGGTCATGGCCGCGATCCTGCACCCGCCCATTCCCGGCCAGCGGGCCCAACAGGAGCCGGACAGCGGCGCTGCCGCGCGCCGGCCGGCAGCCAGGCACCGTGCGACGGCCTGATAGCGCGGCCCGCTCCCCAAGCTCGATTGCCTGTGGAGCTGCCCAGCGCACGGGCGGGCTCCCATGATCCTCCAGGCGGCAGGATTTGCCGTGCTGTCGGCGCTCTCGCCAGCTGCGCTGCTGGTGGCTGCCATGTATCTCAGTTCCGCGAATCCGCGGAGAGCGCTCCTCATCTTCCTGGCCGGCGCGGTGACCATGACCGTTGTCCTAGGCATCGTCCTGCTTCTCGTTATCCACGCGGGCGGGCTGACACACGCGCAACAGCGCCAGCCTCGCTACGGCCTGCGACTGGGTCTTGGCGTCATCGCTCTGGCCGCAAGCATCGTGCTGTCGAGGCGCAAACCCAAGTCCGCCAAGCCGGACAAGAAACCGGGCCTCATCACCAGGATGGTGAACCATCCGTCGCCAGTCGCCGCCTTCGCGGTCGGCCTGCTCCTGTTCGCGCCATCGGTCAGCTTCATCGCTGCCGTGCAGGTGATCGCCACGGCCAACGCCAGCGACGCGCTGATCGCCCTCGCGCTGGTTGTTGTCGTCCTGATCGACGTTATGTTCATCTGGCTGCCGCTCATCCTGTACCTCGTCGCCCCGGACGCGACGACCAGGACCCTGCGGGCGGTCAACGCCTGGCTCCAGGCGCACAGCCACGTCCTCACCGTCATCCTGCTGGCTATCGCAGGAGTCGTGCTCATCGGCAACGGCATCTATGGCCTCACCTGACCACAGGCAAAAGCCACAACGGTCTGTGCGCCTGATGGTGCTATCCACGGCGGAGGTCGTGGCGACCATCGCCGGGCTGCTGGCGCTGTATTACCTGCTGCCACTTGACCATGAGGCAACCTGGGCCGCGATCACTACCCTCGCCATCGGCCTGGTGGCACTTGTCGGCCTGGTGATCTTCCACGTCCGCGCGATCCTCGCGTCGCCGCACCCGAGCATCCGTGGCGTCGAAGCCCTGGCCAGCAGCATCTCTTGGTTCCTGGTGCTGTTCGCCAGCACCTACTTCGTCCTCGAGCGGCTCTCACCCGGCAACTTCAGCGAGCACCTCACCCGCAGTGACTCGCTGTACTTCACCGTCACGGTCTTCTCGACGGTCGGATTCGGTGACATCACCCCGAAGACCGATCTGGCCCGGCTGCTGGTGACCGGCCAGATAATCGCCGACGTGGTCGTCATCGGAATCGCGATTAAGATCATCGTCGGCGCGGTGCGGTCAAGGCGACCCGGCTCCGGGGGTACGCCTGGCTAGCCGGCGGCGAAGGCGGGATAACCCGCCGCCGCTGCCCGGAGGGCGGCTGAGCACGCCGCCACGGCCGGATGGCCAGATCCGCCGCTTCGGCAGGCGATCAGCGTGCGCCGCCGCGCTGTCAGCGGGGCCAGCTCGACCCCGGGCGGGCGGTCGGCCAGCGCTAGCTCGGGCACGAGCGCGACGCCCTGGCCGGCCGCCACCAGCGTCAGCACCGCTCCGAAGTCGTCGGCGTAGTGCCGAATGCGCGGAGTGAATCCTGCCGCCTGGCATAGCCGGACCGTCATCAGATGACAGAGCGTGCCAGGACTTCCGGCAATCCATGACCGGGTCCGGCACGCGCGCACTGGGTCTGTCCGATCGGGCGAGCCGGGCGTGCCAGCCGCCAACGCCAGGAAGACGGTCTCATCCAGCAGCGCCTCGGTCGCCAGCGCGGGATCGGGCTCGGCCGGCACGTAGTCGTACTCGTGCACGAGTGCAATGTCGAGCGCCCCGGACCGCAGCGCATCGGGCACGTCGGCGGGATCTAGCTCGGTCACGTGCAGCTCCAGCCGCGGGTGCTCAGCGCCGAGCGCCACCAGCGCAGCCGGCAGCACGGTCCGGACGGCGGTGGGGAACGCGCCGATGCGCAGCTCGCCCGCAAGCTCCCGGCGCGCGGCCGCGAGCGATGCCGACGCCTGCTCGAGCAGCGCGAGCACCGGACCCGTCCGGTCGGCCAGGTCCGTGCCAGCCGCGGTGAGCTCCACCCGCCGGCCAGCCCGCCGGATCAGCGGCACTCCCGCTTCCCGCTCGAGGGCCCGCAGCTGCTGCGAGACGGCTGACGGCGTGCAGAACTGCGCTTCCGCCACCGCCCCGATCGTGCCCAGTCGCGAGAGCTCGCGGAGCAGGAGCATCTTCCGGATATCAAGCATTAGCTCAGCTTAGGTATCTGCACAGAAATGTGAAATAGACCTGTGCTATCAGAGTCGACCAGGATGGCTTTCATGAGCCAGCTAGCAGGCCTGTTCGTCCCGCTCATCACCCCGTTCACGGCCGAAGGTGAACTCGCCGCGCCGGCGCTCGAGCGGCTGGCGCACCGCGTCCTCGACGACGGCGCGACCGGCATCGTCGCCCTCGGCACAACGGGCGAGCACGCCACGCTGAGCGACGCCGAGCGAGCGCAGGTGCTGCAGATCTGCGCCAGGGTCTGCCGCGAGCACGGCGCTCCGCTGATCGCGGGCGCCGGCGGCAACGACACCGCCCGGTCGGCAGCCGCGATAGCGGAATTGAAGAGCTACCCGGACGTCTGCGCGGCGCTGACGGTGGTGCCCTACTACAGCCGTCCCGGTGAGTCGGGAGTGATCGAGCATTTCCGGGCACTCGCCGATGGCGGCCACGTTCCCCTCGTCGTTTACAACATCCCTTATCGCACCGGTCAGGTACTGAGCTGGGCTGCCATCGAGCGGCTCGCGAGCCTGCCGGGAGTCGCGGGGATCAAGCACGCGACCGGGGCCGTCGACCGGGACACGATGCTGATGATGGCGGCGCGGCCGGCGGGCTTCCGGGTGCTGGCCGGCGACGACTTGTATGTCTCGCCGCTGCTCGCGCTCGGCGCCGACGGCGCCATCCTGGCCTCCGCGCACGTGCGCACCGCCGAGTACGCGCGCCTGGTCAGCCTGTGGCGGGACGGCAGGGCTGCTGAGGCGAGGACGCTCGGTCACCAGCTCGCACCGCTGTCGGCGGCGCTGTTCGCCGAGCCGAATCCGGCCGTCATCAAGGCGGTGCTGCACCGGCTCGGCGAGATCCCGAGCCCGGCGGTCCGGCTGCCGCTGCTGCCCGCGAGCGAGCCGGCAGCCGACGAAGCCGGGCGCCTGGCGGCCGAGTTCCGGGGGGCCCACTCGGACATCCGCTCATTCCGCTGAGCGAGCGGCATCGTCGATATGCGCGGCTACCATCCTGGAGGGATGGTGAGCCATGTATCACGTGAACGCTGATGACCTGCCGGGTAACGAGGTGTCCCGCACGTTCGAGGGCGGCAGTCACGGCCCGTGCTCGGTGTCGTTCTTCCTGGTGCACAACCAGCCCGGCCAGGGACCCCGGCTGCATCGGCACCCCTATGACGAGACCTTTGTCATCCTGGAGGGCCGGGTCCGGGTCAGCGTCGGTGACGAGGCCCTGGACGGCGGCCCCGGCGACATCGTGATCGGCCCCGCAGGAGTGCCGCACGGCTTCACCAACACCGGGCCAGCTCCGGCCCGGCTGGTATGCATCCACTCGGCGCCCGCGATGCAGACCGAGTGGGTGGTTTGAGGCGCAAACGCCGGGCCGGGTGGGGTAGCGTCAGCGAATTGCGCGCATGCGCGCACGAAGCGAGTGAGCCGGCATTTCCATGATTGCGGGGGGTTTCATGAATATCGGCGGTTCGGTCGCGCTCGTCACCGGCGCAAATCGCGGGCTCGGCCGGGCGTACACCAGGGAGCTCATTGCGCGCGGCGCGGCAAAGGTCTACGGAGCTGCCCGCAATCCCACCGCCGTCACGGACCGCGGGGTGACGCCGATCGCACTGGACATCACCGACTCGCGGCGCGTCACTGAGGTCGCCGCGCAATGCACCGACGTCACCCTGCTGGTGAACAACGCCGGGGTGCTGAGATACAGCACGTTCATCGGCGCGCCGAACCTTGACGCGGCCCGGCTGGAGATGGAAACGAACTACTTCGGCACGCTGCGCATGTGCCGGGCATTCGCACCCGCCCTCAGAGCCAACGGGGGCGGCGCGATCGTCAACATGCTCTCGGTCACCAGCTTCTACGCGAATCCCTTCGACGCCTCCTACGGCGCCTCGAAGGCAGCAGCCTGGTCACTGACCAACGGCGTCCGTCTCGAGCTCCATCACCAGCGCACTTTGGTCGTCGCCGTGCACGCCAGTTTCATCGATACCGACATGGCCGCCCTGGCCGATGCTCCCAAAGACAGCCCCGAGTCAGTAGCCCGGCAGGTCTTCGACGCCGTCGAAGCCGGGCAGATCGAAGTTCTCGCCGACGAGCGAACGCGGACGGTCAAGGCAGATCTGTCACGCGATCACGAGCTGATCTACCCGCCGGTCCAGGCATTCTGGGACTCCGCGATCACGGGCAC
>DASQIW010000096.1:0-12110 GCA_035631375.1 Streptosporangiaceae bacterium | reverse complement strand
GATCAGTACGCCGATGCGACGGTCCGTGCCGTGGGTGATTGACCCGGCACGGCCACGTTCCCCCTGTGTTTCCGGGGTTAATCGGTGCGCTGTGGACGGCGGCGCAGGACGCTCGCCGGCGAGCAGTGCCACGCGCAGGTCGGGCCCGAGCGTCTTCGACACCGGTCCCACCGGCTGGGAGCTGACGGGCGGCCGCGTAACTCGGCCCGGTTCGCCATCACGGCTGC
Organism: Streptosporangiaceae bacterium; assembly: GCA_035631375.1. GTDB lineage: Bacteria > Actinomycetota > Actinomycetes > Streptosporangiales > Streptosporangiaceae > JAJYUU01. The sequence goes on along the minus strand of DASQIW010000096.1, from coordinate 11,883 downwards.
GGACTGGCCGGTGGTCCGTGCGCACCTCGGCGAGCTGAGCCGGGACGCACTGCTCGTCAGCTAGTGGCAGCTCAGGCCGGCTGCACGGCTCGGTTGGAGATCGTCCGGCGCGGAGGGCAGCCGATATTTGCTACGCTGACTGGCGTTCTGGGGCTGTAGCGCAGTCCGGTAGCGCACCTCGTTCGCATCGAGGGGGTCAGGGGTTCAAATCCCCTCAGCTCCACCCACGTCGGAGGCCAGTTGCGATCTTGTAACTGGCCTTTCTGCTGGCCCGTCCGAACGCCGGGCCGTCACGCGCGGCGGGGCTTGCGACTATTACGTTCATCGTAATAGTCTGTGCGCATGGGCAGTCTGGGCCGTAGTAGTGACCGGTGGTTGCTGGTACTGGTCAGCCTCGCAGATGGGGCCAAGCACGGCTACGCGCTGCTGAAGGACATCGAGGCGTTCGCCGATGTGCGACTGAGCCCGGGGACCCTGTACGCGGCGATCGCCAGGCTGGAGGATGCCGGCTTGGTCGAGTCCGTCGGGTCTGCAGAGCGTCGGCGTCCTTATCGTCTCACCGCCGCCGGCCGGCGCGTCCTTGCTGCGGAGCTGGAGGCAGCGGCGACTGTGAGTCGGGTGGGACTGCGGCGTCTTCGGGGAGCGACCGCATGAGCGCCAAGAGGCTTGGTGACCGAGCTGTGCAGTGGGCGCTGCGCTGTTACCCGGGCTGGTGGCGTGACCGGTACGGACGCGACCAAGAGGCGCTCGTGGAGGACCTGATGGCCGAGCGGAGCCAGCGGTCGCGGCGGGCATCGAGCGCATGGGGCCTGGCAGGCAGTTTTGTGGTGGGCGCCGTGCGTGCCCGCACCAGCGGTTGTGGCATGCCTGCCGTCCCCGACCTGTGGCAACGTCGAGCACGTACCGCGGTCATCGGTGCGGTGCTGCCTGCCGCGCTGGGGGCAGGCGCCGTTCTGCTGCTGCTCGGACACACCAGCCAGTACGCCACGTCAGGATCAGGATCGGGCACGACGTCCAGGGCCATCGAACTGTCCGTTCCTGGCCAGGTCATCTACTGGATCAACCTGGTGCTGATCGTGCTGTCCCTGGCTTTCATTGTCCAGCTCGCCTGGGCAGCGGTCGGACTGTCCTGCGAGATGCGATCGCTTGCGCCGCCACGCCGTCGAGTGCTCGTCGCCGCCGTCACGCTGGTCCCGATGGTGGCGGTAGGGCTGGGCCTGCTCTTGCTGATTGCGGCGGCCCGCCTGAGGCCGGTGATCAGCGGAAGCGCGGGAATCGGGCACCGCGTCCTCCACGTCTGGTACAGCTACCCCGGCCATCCGCTGGCCGCGACGATCCTCTTCTGTGCAGGCTTGGCAGGCATTCTCGGAGGCTGGTTTGGCGGGACGGCATTGCTGGCCACGATGGCGGCACGCCGTCGCTTCCCCATCCAGGCCCTCATGGCCGCCGTCACGCGCGCTCGCGCTCTGACAGTTGTTCAGGGAGGCGTCGCGCTGTGCGCCCTGGCGCTGGTCATCGCCCTGCCGCTGCAGCCGCCCATCGGTCCCGACGGGGGCATGATCTACCGGACTGATCTCGGCGCATGGACACCGGTGCTGACTGGTGCACTCGTGACCGGAGCGCTCATCACCTGGGCGGCGACCCGAGCCGCACGCCGAGCCGTTACTCGCGCCAGCTCACTCTCGTAGTCACTCGACCGACGCGCCCCACAGCAGGTGTCACTCCTGGCTGCTCCCGCGTCCCCGGAAGATCAGGAAACCGAACGCCGCGAACACCACAACGATCCCGACGTTTGCTATCAGCCGCTCCGAGGCGTGGTGCCTGAAGAAGAGGATGTCCGCGCTCACCACGACGGCTACCATCGCGAGCGCGTACAGCACGGCGGCCGCCTGTCTCTTCATAGTTTTCGTTTTACAAGCTGTGACGGAGTGGGGCAAGAGCGACAGGCGCTCGTTGTGATCTAGTGTCCAGATGACGAGGCACGGGGCTAGGGCATGGCCCGCAACGCAGGCCGTTCTCGGGGCGACGTGCATCTCTGCTTCGGCTGTCCTGTTCACTCTCGCCAACGTCACGCCGCTGACGGCGGCCTTCTACAGGTGCGCACTCCCGCTGCCCGTGCTCGCTGTGCTGGCAGCTGCCGAGCAGCAACGCCATGGGCCACGCCCCCGTGCACATCGCGGCTACGCAGCGCTGGCCGGTCTCTTCCTCGCGGTCAACCTGGTGCTCTGGATTCACGCGATCAAGGATGTCGGAGCCGGACCTGCGACCGTGCTCGGCAATATGCAGGTTCTGTTCGTCGCCGTTCTCGCCTGGGCGCTCTTGCGCGAGCGCCCGGACCGACTTCTGCTGGTCACCCTGCCCGCTGTACTGCTCGGTGTCGTGCTCGTGTCCGGGATGATCGGGCAGCACGGCACGGGGCCGCGTCCAGTAGCGGGCGTGGCGTTCGGGCTCGCCACGAGCGCGGCCTATGCGTGCTTCCTGCTCATCCTGCGGCACACGGCAGGCCAGACCTATCAACCCGCGGGCCAGCTGTTTGACGCGACAGCGGGTGCCGCCGCAGGCGCTCTGGTGTTCGGCATGGCGTTCGGGGGACTGCAGCTGGCGATTCCCTGGCGGTCCCTGATCTGGCTGCTCGTACTGACACTGACGAGCGGGATTACCGGCTGGCTGCTGGTCGCCCGGTCGCTAGCCCAGTTGTCTGCCACCACATCGGCCATGATCCTGCTGCTGGAGCCGGCAGGCGCTCTCGTGCTGGCCGCCATCGTCCTCGGCCAGCGGCCCGGCCCACTGCAGATAGGCGGCGCCGTGCTGGTCTGTGGCGCGGTGCTGCTAGTCGCGTGGAGCCAGTCGATGCTCCATCAGCCAGAAGCCATGCGCCTCGAAGGGTTAGGCGAGGGCGGCCTCGTCGTAGTTCACGAATGACCGCTGCTCAGGGAAGAGCTTCCGGTTGAGCGTCCACTCCTGGGTCGCGGTGAAGGTCTCCTTGCTGTAAGGCAGGAAGACTATTCGCTCACCAGTACCGAACGTCCGGACATCGACGTCCCCGCGGTACTGCTCGGGCACGGCCTGCAGGTGGTAGTGCTTGTAGCGCTCGGGATGCAGGTCGATCTCCATCTGAGCGCTGCGGAGCGCACGCAGGTACTTCTCGACATCGGACTTGCTGACGTCGGTCCCGGTGACCAGGAACCCGATCATGAAGGTTGCGTCGACCACCTTGCGGAATCCGTAGGCCTCCGCGATATACAGCGGAACACCCCACGCGGTGGCCGCGCGAACCTGTCGCGCCAGTAGCGCGCTCAGGCGCTCGTTCGGCGGCCCCTCAAAGCTCAGGTTGATCTGCTCCGGCGGAAGCACATCCTCGAGGGCCTGCAGCGTGGCGAAATGGCTACCCGAGTGGTAACCGACACCGATCGGGACGCCGGCGAGGTCCTCCGGACGCCGGATGGGCGAATCGGGCGGCACGACAATGCCGCACGGGGCAACCGAGTAAGCCGTGGTCACGAGCTGGCCGCTGCCTTCGCTCGCCGCGACGCTGGTGGCCCAGTGGCACGCGCAGCTCACGTTCGCGCCGCTGCGGCCCGCCTCAAATGTCTCAAACGCGCCGGTCTTGATCTGGCCGGCGTCGTCCCTGCGCACTGAGCGCATGCCGTAGTCCCCATCGATCACGAAGCTGTACTCGAGGCCCTCGGCGGTGAAGAAGCCCTTCTCGTCGGCAACCCACTCCTGCAGTCGACCGTGCGGCATGATCTTGAGCGCCATCTGCGACCTCCTCGCATCCGGCGTCAAGGTAGCTCCGGGCCACAGGGCCGGTCAAGGCGCTCCTCGACACGCCTCCCCCACGCCGGACCGCTCTACTGCTGAATGTAGGCCTGCTCATAGTGGTTGGCGCGCTGGCGCTTCGCGTGCAGTGGCTGCTGTGGCGCACCTGGCTGCGGCGGGCCGGGCCAACCTGAGCCGCCACGACTCGGCAGGTGATTGGCTCAGCTCGGATCAGGCAGCCTTTTCGCTGGGTACTTAGCGTTCCAGGAATCACTCTCTGAGGGGGCGGAGGGCAGAAAATATGAGCACTTCACCGGAGGGAACGGCTGCTACCGGACCACTGGGTCGCGAAGCAGACCCGGGATATATGACGCGAGCGGCCTCGTACGAGCAGTCCGCCGGCTATCCGATGGACCAGGGGCGCGCGAGTGCAGTCACTGATGAAGCTGGCGGCGGGATCGGGATCGGGATCGGCAGGGGTCTCGCGGGATTCCTGCTGATCCTCAACGGCATCTGGGGATTCCTGGTCGGACTCGCCGCCATCATCAGGGGCGGGTTCTTTGTGCTCCACAACGGCTACGCGTATCACTGGTCAATCTCGGGGTGGGGCTGGCTGCAGCTCATTCTCGGCTGCGTTCTTTTCGCCACCGGCGTCTGCGTCCTGCTTGGCATGCTCTGGGCGCGCATTGTCGGTGCCGTCCTGGCCGGATTCAGCGCGATCGCCAGCTTTATGTTCATCCCGTACTACCCGATCTGGTCGATCGTCGTCATCGCCGTCGACATCTTCATCGTCTGGGCTCTGCTGTCCGGCGGGCGGCGTCAGGAGGTCTGACGGCGCTAGTAGCTGCGACTGCCGCGTAGCCAACGGGACCGACGAGAGGCTCAGATGCCGCCAACCGCCGATCCCGTTGCAGTCCTCCGCAGCCGTCGCTACCTTGTGCTGCTCGTGCTCGCCGGGATCATCGGGGTGCCGGTCTCGGCGGCCGCGTGGGGCTTTCTCGCGCTCGTCAGCAAGCTGCAGGGCTGGCTGTTCACGAGCCTGCCGTCGGGCCTCGGCTTTCACGGCGAGCCGGTCTGGTGGCCGCTGCCGTTGCTCGGCGTGGCCGGGATCCTCGTCGGGCTGACAATCCAGTATCTGCCGGGAACAGGCGGGCACTCACCTGCTGACGGTCTGCAGCCAGGGACGCCGACGCCGGCGGAGCTGCCCGGCGTGTTCCTGGCCGCGCTCGCGAGTCTCGCCCTCGGAGCCGTGATCGGACCGGAAGCGCCGCTGATCGCGCTCGGCGGCGGGCTGGCAGCGGCGCTGCTCCGGCTCTCCAGGCGACCCGTACCGGCCAACGCCACGACGGTCGTCGCCGCAGCCGGAGCCTTCGCCGCGATCAGCACGCTGCTCGGCTCTCCGATCGTCAGCGCGTTCCTGCTCATGGAAATGATCGGGCTCGGCGGTGCCTCGCTCGAACTCGTGCTGCTGCCCGGCCTGCTCGCGGCGGGGATCGGCGCACTGATCTTCGTCGGCCTCGGCACCTGGTCCGGGCTCGGCACGTTCTCGTTGGCGATCCCGAGTCTGCCCCACTTCGCCCACCCGGACGTGGCCGAGTTCGGCTGGGCAATCGTGATCGGCCTCGCTGCCGCGGTAGCGGGAGTGGCGATCCGCCGATTCGCCCTCGTGGTCCGGCCTCATGTCGAGTCTCGCCTGGTGCTGGCGACGCCAATCATCGGCCTGGCCGTCGCGGGCCTGGCCATCGCCTACACCGAAGGGACCGGCAAAGCCAGCTCGGACGTGCTGTTCTCCGGTCAGGATGCGCTCGGCCCGCTGATCAGGCACGCGTCGGCCTACACGATTCCAGCCCTGCTGCTACTCCTGGCGTGCAAGGGCCTCGGCTACAGCCTGTCGATGAGCGCGTTCCGCGGCGGGCCGGTGTTCCCGTCCCTGTTCCTCGGCGCGGCCGGCGGAATCGCCATGTCGCACCTGCCGGGACTGCCCCTCGTGCCGGCGGTCGCGATGGGCATCGGGGCGACGGCAGCGGTCATGCTCCGGCTGCCGCTGACCGCGGTGCTGCTCGCCACCTTGCTGCTGTTTTCCGACGGGGTGGCGGTGATGCCGGTAGCGATCCTCGCGGTCGTGGTCGCCTACATCGCCAGCTTGTGGATTGCACCCACATCCTGGCCACTTCCCGGTACAGCCACCGCCGCCACCCCGGCAGAAGGCCCGCGCAACGCGAGCCGCTGAGTCAGGCTCGGACGCGCCCGGCCGGCGCGCGCACGCCGTTGTGCTGCTGCCAGGCGGTCGCCGTGGCGGCGGCCGCCGCCTTGCCCTGGTCCAGCCGGTGCCGGATCATCTCGGCAGGAGTCATCTCCGACTCCTGCAGATAGTGCCGGATCGCGGCGAACACCGCGGTCCCGCCAGTGATCACGCCGCACAGGCCGATGATGCAGGCTGCGCCGATCATCGTGGCCCCCGCGATCATCGACGGCGTGTGGTGCTCGATCGCGATCGCGCTCGCTGATTTCTGGTTGCTTCTCATCTTGTCCTTCCTCGGCGCCTTGTGCGTCCTTGCCGACATGCGTTCCCGCACTAGGGCGTAGCCCGATCACCCGCAGCGGGTGACGTGGCCGTTCTGCGGGGGCGGAAGGATGATGCTCACCCGGGCACAAACCGGAAGGGGAACGGGTGGCTTGTGACGGCGGTGGCCTCCCAGCCGGCGGTCGGGCCCGGCTGATCACCGACCTCGGTATCGGCGCGGCGATAGCCAGCCGGCCGAGCGCGTGAGCGGCCGGGACCATGCTGGCACAGGCGGCCGGGTATGCCCTGCTCGGCGCGATCTCCCCCACCGCGCTCGTTCTTGTTGCCGTCTTCCTAGGGTCAGCTAACCCCCGCCGGGCGGCGCTATTCTTTCTGTCCGGCGCGGCGCTGATCACCGTCGTGATGGCCGTGGCTCTGTTCCTGGTGCTGCGAGCCGGCGGCCTGAGCCATCCGAGCGAGCACCAGGCCCGGTACGGCCTGCGCCTCGGACTCGGCGTCCTCGCCCTCGGCGTCAGCCTCCTGCTGACCCGCAGAAAGCCGCGGCCTCCCGACCCGGATAAAAAGCCCAGCCTGGTGATAAGAATGGCGTCCTCGCCAGCGCCGCGAGCCGCGTTCGCGGTCGGTGTTCTCGTCTTCACCCCCTCCATCACGTACGTCGCGGCCGTGCAGGTCATCGCCACCTCTCAGGCCGGCCCCGGAATGGTCGTCCTCGGACTCGCGCTCGTGGCGGCGATCGACGCCGTATGTGCGTGGCTGCCGCTGCTGCTCTTCATGGCCGCTCCCGAGACGACCACCCGGCGCCTCAAAGCTCTCGACGCCTGGCTCCACTCGCATGGATACCAGGTTCTCGTGGTAGGTACCGCCATTGCCGGGCTCGCGCTGGTGGCCGACGGCATTGCCGGCCTGGTCGGCTAGCGAGCCGCCTCGGCGGGTGCGGTTCGGTTGCTGGGCATGCCGTCACCCGCGCCGCGCCCAACGGCCGCGCGCATCACCCGACTGGAGTGATGCCCGGTCAGCGGTAGCCGGGCAGTCTCTGTCCATGAGATGCCGAGCCGTGGCACGTCAGGCATGACCGAGTTGTCTGGACCCGCCAGCGAACGGGCAGGCGGTAACGTTCTGCCGCTCGCGCTGGCGCAGTTCGTGGCCAGCTACGCGGCGACCAACATGAACGTCGCTATCAGCGCGATCGCGGGCGACCTCAACACGACGGTCCTCGGCGTGCAGACGGCGATCACACTGTTCACGCTCACGATGGCAGCGCTGATGATCCCCGGCAGCAAGCTGACTGACATCTGGGGCCGTAAGCGCTGCTTCCTTCTTGGCCTGGCGATCTACGGCGTCGGAGCGCTGCTGGCCCTCGCCTCGCAGGGCCTCACCCTGCTCGTCATCGGCTACTCGATCTTCGAGGGCGTGGGATCTGCGCTGATGATCCCGCCGATCTACATCCTGGTCACGGTGTGGTTCCCCGACATCAAGTCCCGTGCGCGGTATTTCGGCATCGTCAGCGGCGCTGCCGGCCTCGGTGCCGCGGCCGGACCGCTGATCGGCGGGACGATCACGAGTGCGATTAGCTGGCGGGCTTCGTTCGGGCTTCAGGTTCTCATCGTCGGCTGGATCGTCCTGCTGGCCCGCCGGATCGCCGATCCGGCCACGCCCGGACCGCGACCGCGGTTCGATCTGACCGGGGCAATCCTGTCGGCGCTGGGGCTGTTCTTCGTCGTACTCGGGCTCCTGCAATCCCGGACCTACGGCTTGCTGGTCGCCAGGAAGGACTTCGCTATCGGCGGCACGGTCCTGATACCGAAGGGCAGCATCTCGCCGGTCTGGGTGCTCGTGGCCATCGGGGCGGGTTTCCTGCTCTGGTTCTTTCTGCATATCCGGCACGCCGAAAGTCGCGGACGCGCCGTGTTGCTCCGGCTCCGGCTGTTCCGGAACAAGGCCGCCAACCTGGGGCTGGGCACCCAGCTCATCCAATGGCTGACGTTGCAGGGCTCCTTCTTCGTGGTCTCGGTGTACCTGCAGGAGGTCGCCCACTACAGCGCCATCCAGACCGGGCTGATGCTCACTCCCGCGACGGCCGGCATCCTCGCCGCATCCGCGTTCGCCGACCGCATGGCCAGGCGGCACAGCCAGCGATGGCTGATCGTCGTGGGCTTTTCCTTCACCGTCGCCGGCATGGGACTGCTGCTCGGCCTCGTCCGGGCAGACACCGGGATTTTCAGCTGGATTCCGGGGCTGCTGGTATTCGGAATCGGCGTCGGCGTGATGCTGACCTCGTCGGTCAACGTCGTTCAGTCGGCGTTTCCAGAAAGCGACCAGGGCGACATCTCTGGGCTCTCGCGCAGCGTCTCGAACCTGGGCTCGTCAGTCGGCACCGCCCTGGTTGGCTCCGTTCTGGTGGCGGCATCTCTTCCCGGCGGCAGGTCATACGGCGCCGCGCTCACGGTACTCGCGGTGATCACGCTGATCGGTCTCGTCATCGCGCTGTTCCTGCCGAAGCAGCAGACCGAGGAACCACGCAGGCCTGCATCACCCCAGGCGGGTGATGACGTGACTCCGGCACGGGCCAGATCGTTGTAATCCGACTGGATCACTACCGGATGGGGAGCGAGCAGATGGCAACACTGACGGCCTGGAAGTTCTCATCACCGTATGGAGCCGATGACGCTCTGGCCACGCTGGAGAAGCTGCAGAGCGAGCAGCTGATCCAGGTTCAGGACGCGGCCGTGGTCAGCTGGGAGCCCGGGCGCAAGAAGCCCAAGACCCGCGAGCTGCACTCGATGAAGAAGGTCGGCGCTCTCGGCGGCGGATTCTGGGGGCTGTTGTTCGGCCTCATCTTCTTCATTCCGATCCTCGGCCTGGCGATCGGCGCGGCAACCGGAGCGCTCTTCGGGTCCCTCGCCGACGTCGGTATCAGCGACGACTTCATTAACAGGGTCCGCGAGAAGGTGACGCCCGGCACGTCCGCACTGTTCCTGCTCAGCTCAGATGCCGTCATGGACCGGGTCGCTACCGAGTTCAGGGAATCCGATGCCGAGCTCATCAGCACCAACCTGTCCGGCGAGCAGGAGGAGAAGCTGCGCGAGGCGTTCGGCCACGAGGACAACTGACCAGGCCGGGTGCGTCCTCAGCAAAGAAGTTGCCTGCGACAGGGACATCTGAAAATTTGGCCCGATGACGTTCCCTGGTGGGCCAGGCCCCGTCCGCATCGAGCCGATGACTGACCAGCACGCGGAGCAGGTGCTCGCCATCTACCAGGCGGGCATCGACGAGGGGAACGCCACCTTCGAGACGGGCGTACCGGCCTGGCCGCAGTTCGTCGCCGGGAAGCTCGCCGGGCACAGCTGCGTCGCGATGGGCGGAGGCGCGGTGCTCGGCTGGGTCGCCGCGTCGCCGGTGTCAGCCCGGCCGGCTTATGCGGGTGTTGTCGAGCACTCGGTCTATGTCGCGGGCCACGCCAGGCGCCTCGGAGTCGGCCGCGCCCTGCTCGACGCTCTGATCGCCTCGACCGAGGCGGCGGGCATCTGGACCATCCAGTCGGGGATATTCCCGGAGAATACTGCCAGCCTGGCGCTGCACGAGCAGGCGGGATTTAGGGTCGTCGGCACCCGGCACCGCATCGGGCAGCATCTCGGTCGGTGGCGCGACGTGGTGCTCATCGAGCGCCGCAGCGCGCACGTTTGATTCTCACCGCAGCGTGATCACGTTGCCGGTGATCAGCGCCGCCTCGTCGGAGGCCAGGTAGGCGATCACGCTTGCCACCTCGGCTGGCGTGGCGACGTGGATCAGTTCTCTGCGTGCCGCGACCTCCGCGCGGACGGCGTCAGTCACCCAGCCTGTGTCGGTCACGGGCGGGTAGACCATATTGGCGGTGATCCCGAAGGGCGCCAGCTCCAGCGCCGCAGACATGGTGTAGTTCGTCTGCGCTGCCTTCGCGGCACCGTAGGAGACCTCCTCGGGAAAGCCGAGAACGTCGCCGGAGGTGAGCCCGATGATGCGGCCCCAGTCAGCACCTCGGGCATTGTGGCGCCGCGCGAACTCGCCGATCATCAGTGCCGCGGCCATGGCGTCGACCCTGAACTGCTGCTCCCAGGTCGCGGCGCTGACGGGCTGGAGGGACCTGCCGTGCCGGTCTGCTGCCAGCGGAGAGAATGTATCGGCGAGCCAGCCGGTCGCGTTGTTGATCAGGATGTCGACCGGACCGAGCTGATCTTCCGCCGCGTCGAAGAGCGCGGCCGGGGCAGCGGGATCAGACAGGTCGGCTTCCACAGCTATTCCGCGGGCCCCGACGGCGCGGATCTCGTCAAGGACGGAAGCGGCGTCCTGGGCGCGCAGCTCCCGGTACTTCTGCGGGATACCGGGGTCCACGGGATCCTCGGTCCGCAGGAACGTGCAGAGCACGGCGCACCCGCGTCCCGCGAGTGCTCGCGCAGTCGCCGCCCCGATCCCGTGATTCGCGCCCGTCACGATCGCTGTGTGCTGGCCCTGGGTCACGGCCGTCCTCCTGACTAGTCGTGCACTGGGCTAGTCGAAGAGCGCGGTGACCGAGCCCAGACGATCGAAGGTCGCGGTCACCGCGTCACCGGCCTGCACCGGAATCGACGCGGTGATCGAGCCGGTGAGGATGATATGCCCAGCGGCCAGCTGCGCTCCCCGGCCAATCAGCTCGTTGGCCAGCCAGGCCGCGGCGTGCAGTGGCGAGCCGAGCACAGCCGCGCCCGCACCGGTCGAGACGATCCGGCCGTTACGCCGCAGCACGCATCCTGTCAGGGCCAGGTCAATGCGATCCAGCGGCACTGGCGACTGGCCGACAACGAACCCGCCGCTGGAGGCGTTATCGGCGACGGTGTCGAGCAGGCTTATCCGCCAGTCCGCGATGCGGCTGTCGATAATCTCGATGGCGGGCACCGCGTACGCGGTCGCCGCGACGACCTCGCTCACCGTCACTCGCGGCCCGGTCAGCGGCCTGCCCAGGATGAGCGCGATCTCCGGCTCGGCGCGCGGCTGCAGGAACGCGCGCACCGGCACCGGCGCGTCCGCCACGTATTCCATGTCCGACAGCAGGTGACCGAAGTCGGATTCCGCGACCCCGAACTGCTGCCGCATCGCGTCTGAAGTCAACCCGACCTTGTACCCGGCGATCACCGCGCCCGCTGCAATCCGCGCGCGAACCTGAACCTGCTGGATCGCATACGCATCGTCCAGCGTCAGCCCCGCATTGCTCTCGGTCAGCGGCGGCACCGGCGCCCGGCTGAGCTGCGCCGCCTGCAAGATGGCAGCGAGCGCGTCGATATCGGTCACCAGACACCCTCCGTCCGTCGGCGTCATTATCTCCGCCTTCGGGCTGACGTGTCGGGCGGCGACCGGCGTGGGAAATCGGCCTGGTAGCGGTCGCCCGGCAGAATGCTCTGGGAGGACATAATGGGCCAGCTGACGGCCGTGGAGATCTGCGCGGGCGCGGGCGGCCAGGCACTCGGCCTGGAGCAGGCCGGCTTCCGGCACGCTGCGGCGATCGAGCTCGACGCCGACGCGTGCGAGACGTTGCGCCGTAACCGCGGCGATGAGTGGAAGATCGTCGAGGACGACGTCGCCAACATCGA
>DASQIW010000095.1:0-3084 GCA_035631375.1 Streptosporangiaceae bacterium | reverse complement strand
AGCAGGAACGCGGTGCCACTCTCGAGGATCAGGTAGAGCCGGTACGGGCTGACCTCGCGACGTGGCAGCCGCAACCCAGCCTCCTCAAGCCGTCCGGATCGCCCTCTCGATCCGGCCAGAGACTAGGTCAGGGCGACGCGGCACGGCAACGCGTTTCGTCGCGCTGGCTCGGTGGGCGTGGCCTCGAACATGCCGGTGGTTTCAGCTAGTTTTGCGTCCGAGTTGCGGAATTTGTTCCGCTGAAACCACTGGCATGTCTTCCACTGAGCCCGCGGGAATAGCTGGCCTGGCTTGTTTGTTAGCCTGTCGAACTATAAGTGCGCCGTACCAAGGGGGATGCGGTTCCATGCGGCTGACCAGCCGGGACGACCGGGCCGACACGATCGAGGCCCTGCTCACCATCCTGCGGATTACTCGGGTGCTGGAGCGAATCGACGCCGGCGTGAGTCCGCAGCAGTACCGGATGCTCAAGCTCATCGGCGCGGGCGGCGAGCGGTCCGCCCGGCTGGCCGAGAAGCTGGCCGTGGCCCGGCCCACTCTGACCGCGACCGCCGACAGCCTCGTGGCCGCGGGCCTCGCCTGCCGCGAGGCCGAGCCGGGCGACCGGCGGGTCGTCCGGCTACGGCTGACCGAGGCCGGCCAGGCTGCCGTCGGCCGGGCTGACGCTGCCTACTCGGACTGGTTCGGCGCCCTGCTCGACCACACGGGCCGACGCGAGCAGATCATCGCGGATCTGCTGGCGCTGGACATCGCGATGACCGAACGGCACCGCGCCCGCGCCGGGGCCAGTACAGGCGAGCCCGCCGCTAGCGCATCCCAGAACCTGACCGTGGCACCGCGGTGAGGCGCGGCATCATCAACCGCAAGCCCGTGGTCAGCAAAGCGCAGTCAGGCACGCGCGCAAGCGGCGCTCAGGCACAGCCGACGCCTGCGCCGACGCCAGTGCCCGGCTCCGGGTATGGCCGGGGCTGGCTGCGCCGGCTGGCGGGGTACTGCTGGCGGCACAAGGCCCTCACGCTCGTCGCCGTCGGCGCATCGGTGCTGTCCATGCTGGTGATCAGCGTCATCCCGCTGATCCAGCGGAACATCGTTGACAACTCCATTGTCGCGCACACCCAGCCGGTGTGGCCCGGCGCGACTGCCCTCCTGGTCGCCGCGGTCGTCAGCTTCGGTGCCGTCTACCTACGGCGCTACCGCGGCGGTCAGCTCTCCCTCGATGTGCAGCACGATCTTCGTACCGAGCTGTTCGGCTCCCTCAGCCGGCTCGATGGCGCCCGGCAGGACCAGATCCACACCGGCCAGATCGTGTCGCGGTCGATTACCGACCTGAACATGATCCAGAGCTTGCTCCAGATGCTGCCGCTGCTGATGGGCAGCGGCCTGCTGTTCGTGCTGTCTCTTGTGATCATGTTCGTCCTGTCGCCACTGCTCGCGCTCGTCTCCCTCGCGGTCGGCCCGGCACTGCTCGTGTTGTCCGTCGCGTCACGACGCCGACTGTTCCCGGCGAGCTGGGACGCTCAGCAAAAGGCTGGCGACGTGGCTGGCGTCGTCGAGGGTGCCGTCACCGGCGTGCGCGTGGTCAAGGGCTTCGGCCAGGAAGAGCAGGAGATCGAGCGGCTGGAGGCCATCAGCCGGGTGCTGTACGCCGCGCGGGTCCGCGCCGTCCGGCTGATGGCCAAGTTCAGCCCCGCACTCGGCGCGATCCCCGCGCTTGGCCAGGTCGGCGTGCTCGCGCTCGGCGGCTGGCTGGCGATCAGAGGCAGCATCACCCTCGGCACGTTCCTCGCCTTCGCGTCCTACCTGGCGCAGATGGTGGCGCCAGTCCGGGCGCTCACCGGCGTCATCACGATCGGCCAGGAGGCGCGGGCCAGCGTGATCCGGGTGTTCGAGGTGATCGACTCTCGGCCGGTGCTGACCGAGAAGCCCGGCGCGCTCGTCCTGCCAGCGGGCAGCCACGACATCGAGCTCGACGACGTGCACTTCGGGTATGTGCCCTCACAGCCGGTCCTGCGGGGCCTGTCGCTGCGGGTGCGGCCGGGCGAGACCCTGGCCGTAGTCGGCACGTCCGGGTCGGGCAAGTCGACCATCTCGCTGCTGCTGCCCCGCTTCTACGACGTGCGCTCTGGCGCGGTCCGGGTCGGCGGCCACGACGTCCGCGACCTGACCCTCGATTCGCTGCGCGCCTCGATGGGCCTGGTGCTGGAGGAGAGCTTCCTGTTCTCCGACACCGTCGGCAAGAACATCGCCTACGGCCGCCCCGATGCCACCAGGGAGCAGATCGAGGCGGCGGCCCGTGCAGCCGAGGCCGAGGAGTTCATTCTCGACCTGCCGGACGGTTACGACACCGTCGTCGGCGAGCAGGGCCTGACCCTGTCTGGCGGTCAGCGGCAGCGAGTGGCCCTCGCCAGGGCGCTCCTCACTGACCCGTCGATCCTGATCCTGGACGACGCGACGTCGGCGATCGACGCGCGAGTCGAGGCCCAGATCCATGCGACCCTCCGCCGCGTGATGGCCGGGCGGACCACGCTGCTCATCGCGCACCGGCGCTCCACGCTGGAGCTGGCCGACACGATCGCCGTGCTGGACGAAGGCCGGCTGATCGACCAGGGCACGAACGACGAGCTGATGCGCAGGTGCCCGGAGTACCGGCTGCTGCTGGCGGGGCCCGGCGACGACGCTGAGGGGGTCGACGCCGGCGAAATCGCTTACTACCGGAACGAGCCCGAGTCCCCCGCAGCCGTCACCCCATCCGGGACACGTCAGGACGGAGTGACGCCCAGCCTGTGGCCGGACCTCGAGCCCGCCGACTCGGCGTCAGCGGCTGGCCAGGACCAGCTCGCCGCGGCAGCGGCCGTGGGCATCGGCGCCGGGCTGATCTCCGGCGCTGGTGCTCGCGCCGGCCGGGGGGCCGGCGCGGCCCAGCGCGGTACGTCACTGTCCGGCCCGGCGACTGGCGATGGCTGGCTTGCCGGCATTCCCGCCTCGCCTGAACTACTGGCAAAGGTCGCGGCGCTGCCGCCGGCCGACGAGTCGCCCGGTGTGGACCAGTCGTTCGCCCGGGCGCCGGACCGGCACTTCACGCTT
>DASQIW010000094.1:0-20406 GCA_035631375.1 Streptosporangiaceae bacterium | reverse complement strand
CTGCCATGCCAGGTAAAAAGACCTAATCCTGTACAGAAGCTGTGCTGAGTTCGTTATTTCCTGCGGTGCCCTTGCATAGGTCACATATTCGGATCATCTGATCTACCTGCGAGAACTGCGGCGTGGACAGTGGACTGACTGATCAGCCGATGCCACGATCGCCTGCGAGAAACCGATGCCGCGCGTTGCCGGAGCGCGGCGTGCAACGGGGGCAGCTTGTCGTGGGTTTCGCATGGATGCCGGAAGACGGCGGGGGCTGGCACGGAACGAGCGCGGGTCAGCGTGCCCGGCTGTGGCGTGGATACGTTCGCTGGATACAGCCGACCGGGCGACACGCCGCTCCCCGTCGTCCGCGTCAACTGCAACCCGATGCCGGCGTGATACGGGTCAATCTCGACGAGCTACTCGAATCGAGTCAGAACGACGGAGCAGCCTCACCCAACATCGGCCCGTAGCAGTCGGCTAGGCCACGCTGGCCGTCCGGGCGCACGAGCTCACCACCGGAAATGGACGAAGACCCGGCCGAAGTTCTTGGAGTCCTTCTCGACCCGGTGGTAGAGCGCCTTGATTTCCTTCTGCTCGAGGAACCGGAGCACGTGCTTCTTGAGCTGGCCCGACCCCTTCCCCGGAATGATCTCGACCAGCGGCGCCTTGGTGCGCACCGCCTCGTCGATGATGCCGCGCAGCGCGCGGTCGATGTCCTGGCCGCGGTTGTAGATGTCGTGCAGATCGAGCTTGAGCTTCATAGACGCCTCTCCGGTACCACCGTATGTGGCCACCGCCTGGACGTTTCACGTGAAGCATCTAGCTCGCGGGAATGATGATCCTGTTCACGACGTAGACGGTCGCGTTCGACGTCCGGACGTTGCCGCAGGTCACCACCGCGTTGTTGACGCTGAAGCTCCGACCGGACCGGGCAAGGTAGAGCTTCGTCCCACCAACTGTGGTGAGGACGTGTCGCTTCGCTAGCTGAGCTGGCAGCACGCGGCCAGCAACCACGTGGAACCTCAGGACCCGGACCAGGTCGGGCCTTGTCGCCAGGAGGGCCTGCAGGTTACCTGCGCCGAGGTAGTCGAAGGCAGCGTTGTCCGGGGCAAAAACCGTCAGCGCTTTGGCCGCGTTCAGCGTCCTGGTCAGGCCGGCTAGCTGGATAGCGTGCGCAAACTCGGACAGTTCTCGCGGTCGGCTGACCGCGGCGGCAGCTGTGGCGGCCGTGAGTCCGGCCTGACTGGCCGGCCCGCTGCGGGGCAGGATCCCGCACCCCGAGCCGAAAGTCCGCCCGTTGGGAAGGGCGACGGGAGCGCGGTGCCGCGGCTTGCGGGCGGGACGGACCGGGTGCCGGGTGTGTGCCTGCGTGACGCCGGTCCCGATGCGACCTGCCGCAGTTACCGGTGAGCTGGTCGGGGTCACGCCGTATGCGGCGGCGGTCAGGCCGATGCCGACCGCTGCGGCCACCACCGCGATGATCTTTGATGTCATGACCCTGCCGTTTCCGCGCCTCTGCGTACACAGAGTCTTCCTCGGATTACGCCTGGTAATCGCTGGCCCGGCCGGGGTACGAAGGCCCGTATGCCCGTAGCGGCCAATTCGGGTGCCGCGATGCGGGGGGTGGATCGGGGGAGAGCAGATGACCAGCATGCCTGGGCAGGACGCGCCGCAGCCGTGGGCTGGCGGCACCCAGCAGGATGCGGGGGACCGGACCGGTGCATACAGCCCTCAAGGCGCACCGGGGCAGGAGTTCGGTGGCCTGCCGCCCGGAGGAAGGCCGCAGGGCGGCTACCCGGGAGATGCCTACGGCTCGCACTGGGCTGGCCGGTCAGGCTGGGAGGGCCCGGTCAACAGGGACGAGACCAACGTGGTCGGCCGCCGCGTCGTCCAGTACATCATCGACTATGTCCTGGTAGGCATCATCCCCGCCATCGCGTACTGGGTGTTTAATCGCGGCAGCGGGTTCCTCCATGGCTTCGGCTGGACGATTGCCACGCTCATCGCCCTGGTCGTGTACCTCTGGTACTGGGTGCTCCGGCCGAACGGCCACCAGGGCCAGACATTCGGGATGCAGCTACTCGGGCTCCGGGTCATCAGCAAGGACGGCGGCCCGGCGAGCATGCTCCAGCTTTTCGTCCGGGGCGTTTTGCTGATCGTCGACACCCTCATCTTCGGCCTCGTGGGCCTGATCACCATGATGGCGTCGCGGTACCACCAGCGCGTGGGAGACCACATGGCCAGGACTCTCGTCGTCGGGGCCAGCCACTCGGGGGACACTTTCGGACACGATCAGTCTGACCAGAGCGCCGGATACAGGGTCGAGGACGAGCGGCTGGCCCGGCCAGACACGTACTCCGGGGACGCCTACGGCCAGCATCTGGGCACTCCGGAAGCGGGCGGTACCAACCAGGGCACATCCGGCTAGCGGGTCGAAGCCTCCGCGGCGACCTGGGCGCGCAGCCGCTTGCGGTCTGTCTTCAGCACGCTGGTGAGCGGGATGGCGTCGACGATCCGGACCTCACGCGGGTACTTGACGGCGGACAGGTGCTGTCGCGCGAAGGCGACGAGCTGATCGGACGTCACCTCACTGCCCTGGACGAGCTGGACGAAGGCGACGACCTCCTCGCCGTACTTCTCATCCGGCTTGCCGACCACCGCGGCGCTCACCACATCCGGATGCTGGACGAGCACGTCCTCGACATCCCGCGGATAGACGTTGTAGCCGCCCCTGATGATCAGGTCCTTGATCCTGTCCACGATGTAGAGGTAGCCGTCCGCGTCGAGCCTGCCCACGTCACCGGTGTGCAGGTAGCCGCCGCGGACCGCCTTTTCCGTCTCCTCCGGAGCATTCCAGTACCCGGACATGACCACCGGTCCCGCGACGCAGATCTCGCCTTCGTGCCCCGTCGGGGCCTCCGACCCGTCCGGCAGCTCGATCCGGACTCGTACGCCGGGCGCCGGCTTGCCGACGCTGCCGGGCCTGGCCTGCCCGAGCGGTGACGTCGCGATAATCGCGGCCGACTCTGTGCAGCCGTAGCCCTCAGCGATCTCCACCCTGGGGAGGCGCCGCCCGAAGTCGTCGATCACCTGACGCGGCAGCGGTGCTGCGCCGCTGTTGAGCCGGGTGAGAGCGGACAGGTCGTAGTCTTCGAGCGGCTGCTGAAGCAGCATCTGCAGCATCGAGGGGACGAGCGGGCTGGCATTGACCTGGTGCTGCTGAGCGAGCTGAAGCCAGCCGGCCGCATCGAACCAACGCATCAGCACCGTCACGCCGGGCTCAGGTGCGTGCACGCTCATGACACTGACCATGAGTCCGTAGACGTGCGACAACGGGAGCGGCAGGAGTGCGGTCCGGTGCACCGGGTCGTAGGACGTGGCCGTAGCGGCCCAGGCTGACGCTGACAGCGCGTTATGGCTGATCATCACGCCCTTCGACCGGCCCGTAGTGCCGCCTGTGTACAAGAGCGCGGCCAGCGAGGCGGGGTCGCGATCAACCAGTTCAGCCGGCTCGGCAGATTCCAGCGCAGCGAAGTCCAGCAGCGGGACGGCGCTCACCGCAGCGGCATCGCGCTCGCCCGCCACGACGACGCCGCGGATTCCCGGCGCGGCCGCGGCGGCCGCGACGACCTTCGCCAGGAACTCGGTCGTCGTGACGACGAGCACCGCACCGCTGTCCGTCAGCACGTGCCGCAGCTCGTCCTCGCTGAGCAGGAAGAGCACCGGCGTCGCGACCGCACCGGCGCGCCAGATGGCGTGATAGGTGACGCTGACCTCCGGGCAGTTCGCCATGCATACGACGACGCGATCGCCGGGGGCGACGCCAGCCTCGCGAAGCCCGCCGGAGAGCCGGCGAGCCCGCTCGGCGAGCTGGTCGCTGGTCCAGCGGACGCCCTCGAAGTACAGCTCTGACCGTCCGGCGTCACGTTCCCATGCCAGGTCGGCCAGTAGCTGGAGGCTCGACCCGGTGGGCTCGGTGGGCAGGGCTTGAGTGGCGTCGGCAGAGAGCTGGCTGGTCATGCGGTGAACTCCTCGTGATGAGTCACTACGGAAGCGGGCTCGGCCAGTCGGTAGCGGCGGACGCCGTCCTCACCGGTGCTGCTGACGGCGCGTGCCTGGGCCACCAGCAGATCGAGGTGGTAGATCGTCTCGCAGATGGCGAGCATCTGGTTCATCAGGTCGAGTTCGTCAAGCTTTCGCTCGCGCCTCGTCCACCCGATCGCGCGGGCCACGTCGTAGCCAGTACGCTCGCTGCCGGTCAGCACCTCGGCCATCAGGGCGAGCCGCCGGTCGTGGTGCTCGATGAGCTCGTCGATCCGCGCGTGCGCGCTCGGCGAGACAGGACCATGCGCGGGCAGTAGCCGCATGTCAGGCAGCCGCCGGACCACGTTGAGTGACTCGAGATACTCGCGGAGCGGCTGCTCCGACGGGGACTCCTGAAAGCCGATCGAGGGCGTGATATGCGGCAGCACGTGGTCTCCGGCGAACAGCAGCCCGGCGTCCATGTCTGCGAACACCACGTGACCGCGGGTGTGGCCGGGGGTGGCCACGGCCGTCAGCGTCCTGGTGCCGAGGTCGAATTGCTGATCTGGCGATATCCAGCTGTCGGGTGCCTCGTAGCTGAGCGCCGCCGCGAAGGTGGACCCGGGCCGCAAGGCCGGATGATCCGCTGACACCAGAGCCGTCCGCGCGGCGCCGTTGGCCGCCGGCCAGCGGCGAGGGCTGGAGCCGCCGCTCGTCGCCTCCGCCAGGCGGTCAGCCACCGGGTGGGCGCCTGCCAGTCGCAGCACCGCAATCTGCGCGCGCATCGGCCGGAACCTGCCAGACAGCAGGCCATCAATCGATGGCTGCTCACCCGCGCCGAGCGCGATCTTCGTGCCGAGCAGCCGCCTGATCTCGACGGCCTGGGTGTAATGGTCGCGGTGCATATGGGTGACGAGGAACTGGCGGATATCCCGCAGCCCCGCCCCGATGGCCGCGAGCGATCGCTCGAGCTGGTCAAGCGCGTTGGCGAGGGCCCAGCCCGAGTCGATCAGCACCAGACCTGCCGCGGCTTCTACGGCGTAGACATTGACGGCGCGGAGCCCGTCGGACGGCAGCGGCAGCGGTATCCGGTGGATCCCGGGCCCAACGCTATGGGCGCCCTCCTCGATCCAGGCATCCCGGTCTGCCAAGGTCACTCCTCGTCCGCGCGATGTTCCTGCCGGAATCTAGCAGGCGGCCAGGTCCAGCCGCCGACATAGTTTACTAACCGACTGGCCAGTGCAGTGGAGCGCTGGGCCGGCCGGTCGGCGGATGACCAGGGATCAGGATGCGTCGAGAAGCCAGATCACGGCGGTGCGCTCGGCGGTCAGCGGCCAGGTCAGGCCGTCGGTCAGCAGGCTCGCGCCATCCCGCTCGGTGACGTCCTCCCCGTCGCCGGTCAGGGTCAGCTGCCGGATCCGGTAGCGCAGACCCGCATCCGCCCAGGGGACAGGGCACGATGCCGCGGTATTCCCGCTTCTCTCCGCGAGCTGATAGCCGAACACGACCGCCCGCCGCGCTGCCAGTCCGCAGAACCCGAGCGCGACCCGGCCCGCGCTGCCGGGCGCATCGGGCGGGATGAGCCGGATCAGGTCACCGAGCTGGACCAGGTCGCGCACCTCCAGGTAGATGGCCGTCGCTCGCCGGCATGCAGCGCGTTCTGCCGGGCTCAGCGAGGCCGGGTCGAGGTCAAAGCCGAATCGCGCACTCATCGCCACCGCGCAGGCGAACGCCAGGTCCTGGCCGCCCCACCGGGTCACATGCGCGGCGATGACCTGCGCAGGCAGGAAATGCGAGGCGTGCCACTGCATTCGGAGCCTCGTCGCCGCGTCGGTGTTGTCCGAGAGCCACACCTCGTGGAACCAGCGCAGTGTGCCGAGATCGGTGCGGCCGCCGCCGGACGCGCACAGCATGAGCTGAGTGTCAGGCGACTGCGCCGCCACGTCGGTCATCGCCTGCCAGCGCGCCAGGACAGTGTCAGTCCACAGGTTTGCCTGCCGGTCCGCGGGCAGTGCGCCAGAACCTGGCTCGGAGATATCGCGGTTGGCATCCCACTTCAGGTAGGCGATGCCTGGCGCGTCGGCGAGTATCCGGCCCACGGTGCCGGTGACGAAATCGCGCACCTGCGGGCGGCACAGGTCGAGGACAAGCTGATTCCGCTCCTCGCGGCGGGGCCGGCCGGGCTCAGTGACGACCCAGTCCGGGTGCGACCGATACAGCCGCGACGCCGGATTCACCATCTCGGGCTCGACCCACAGGCCAAACCGGAGGCCGTTCCGGTGCGCGGCCGACGCGAGAGCGCTGAGCCCGCCGGGCAGCCTGGCCGGGTCTGCCTCCCAGTCGCCAAGACCGGCCCGGTCATCGCGACGCGGGAACTCAGTCCCGAACCAGCCGTCGTCCAGCAGGAACATCTCGGTCCCCAGGTCGGCGGCCCCGGTCATCATGCGCTCCAGCTTTGCGTGATCGAAGTCGAAGAACGTGGCCTCCCACGTGTTGAAGACGACCGGGCGGATCTGCTGGCCATCGCGTACCACGTGGCCACGCACCCAGTGGTGCAGCCGGTGGGTGAGCGACTGGGTGCCGTTCGCCGACCACGTCCACACCATGCGCGGCGTCGCGAAGACAACTCCGGGATCGAGCACATAGTCCGCGGGCTGGTGCCCGCACCTGATCCGGAGCCGCTCCGGCTGACCGACCCGGCGCTCGAACGACAGCCGCATCCCGCCGCCCCAGGCCAGGCTGCCGGCCAGCACGGGGCCGGCGTCCTCCGCAGCCGGGCCCTCAGTGGCCAGCAGGAAGAACGGGCTGGCTTGCAGGCACGGCCTGACTGCCCCCAGCGACTGGATGGTCGTCGTGCCGACCGGCACCGGTGCGGTCGATGCGGTCCACTCGGCGGCCCAGTCGCCGTCAAACCTGGTCAGCCACGGAGCCGGCGCATGAAGCACCGGCGCGGCTGCGGCGGCGGCGTGCACCGTGACTGGTCCGGCCTGGTCATGGCTGATCTCGGCCCACTGCTCGAGCACCCCCTCAGCCGGGTGCGAACGCAGGCAGAGGTCGATGGTCAGCGCGAGCCGATCGTCGGCGAGCCGGATCCGGTGTTCGTTGCCGCTGGCTTCGTAGCCTGCCAGTACCGGCCAGCAAGCCGACTGCCCCCCGTGGCCGGTCAGGCGGAAGGCAGGCCGCTGGCTGACGTCCTGTCCCCAGGCGGGGTAGGCGAGCGGGAAGGCTTCGGGCGGGAACGGGCCGCCATCAAAGCGCGGTTCGCCCGGAGGCCGCGGCCAGAAGCCGAGCTGACGGAGCCAGCCGTCGCTGTCGGCCTCGAAGCTGATGGCAGCCTCGCCGGCGGCAATCTCGATGGCAGTCACTTGGCCAGCATCTCGCAGCGGGCCCGTAGGACGGTCTGGCGGCGGCCAGCCCCTGACTTTCCACCGACTTCGAGCACACAAACCGACGTATATCGCCCGGCGAAACGCGCGAAGTCGGTGGAAAGTCCGGCTCGGCGCTACTAGCTGTCCGCGGTCCAGATGCCGACGCCGTCAATGTCCGATTCTGCCGCGTGGCCGCGCGCCTGCAGGTAGCGCAGATGCGAGAGCACCTCGCCGATCGCGGCTTGACGCTGGAACGACACCAGGTCGGCCCACGGCCGCGACCAGGTGACGCCCTTTGCTGCCTGCCACGCCGTCGTTCCGGCTGGGCCGGCCGCGATCAGGCCGCGCTCGGCCTCCGCCAGCCGCTCGCGATGGTGCTCGGTGAGGTCGGTCAGCCGGGAGTCCAGGTCGGCGAACCGGTACTCGTGGGCTGGCAGCACCTCGGACGGCTGGATGCCCCGGATTTTCTCCAGCGAGGCCAGGTAGTCCTCGAGGGGATTGGAGGTCATGTCGTAGGCGGACACGTTCGGCGTGATGCGCGGCAGGATGTGATCACCGGTCAGCAGCAGGTCGCGGGCCTCGTCATGGAAGCACAGGTGGCCCGGCGTGTGGCCGGGAGTCCAGACCGCGCGCAGCCGGAGCCCCGGCACGTCAATGCGATCGCCGTGCTCGACCAGCCGGTCAGCCCTCGCCATCGGCTCGACCTGCGCGGTGTGCTGGCGACTCGAGACGAGTTCGCGCAGGTGCGCCTCCGGCGCACCGCACCAGCGGAGGTAATACTCCATGCCGCTACGCATGGCTGCCTCGCCGCGAACGTCGAGGAAGGCGTCTTCCGCCGGGTGCATGCCAACCCACGCGCCGGACTGCTCGCGCACCCTGGCGGACAGTCCGTGGTGATCGGGGTGCACGTGCGTGACCAGGATGCCGGTGATCGCGCCGAGCGGAACGCCGCACTCGGCTAGCCCGCTCGTCAGTGCCAGCCAGCTGTCGGGATGGTTCCAGCCGGGGTCGACCATGACGAACCCCGCGTCATGCTCGATCAGGTAGCTCAGCACGTACCGCAGCGGGTTGCCGATGATCGGGACCGGCACTGACCAGAAGCCGCCAGCCACCTTCTCGACGGGCGGGAACTCGGCGCGCTGCCATGCGGCCTGTTGTCGCGTGCCGGTTACCTGCATCGCCCGGGTTCGTCCTTTCGCGCCGCGACCCCGACCAGCGACGGCGTGCGGTGCCGGCCCGTTACCCCCGGAGGGAGAATGGGCGGATACGCACGCCTTGGTTGACAGGGATGTGGCGTCGTGCTTCGCTCGGAGCCACAGAAAGCATAACCGATTTCAGTTTTCTGCCTGGCCGTGGGCTGCCGGGCTGGTCGAGGGAGGGGATCGCGATGAGCGACGACTTTCGGACCCGGGCACGATCGTGGCTGGAGGCGAACGCGCCGCGTCGCCGCGCCGCCGATGAGGACGAGGATGCCAGCCCGGTCACCCTCGCCGACCAGAAGGCGTTCCAGGCCAAGCTGTACGACGCCGGGTTCGCGGGCATCACATGGCCCAGGGAGTACGGCGGCCAGGGTCTGACGGGGCTCGAGCAGATCGCGTGGAGCCTCGAGACTCGCGACTTCGACCTGCCGAATGGCGCGTTCTTCATCGGCCTCAGCATGCCGGGCAACACCATCCTCGAGGTCGGCTCGGAGGCGCAGAAGAAGCGCTACCTGCCGCCGATGCTGCGCGGCGACGAGATCTGGTGTCAGCTGTTCTCCGAGCCGGGCGCCGGATCGGACGTGGCGAGCCTGCAGACCAGTGCCCTGCGTGACGGCGACGAGTGGGTGCTCAACGGTCAGAAAGTATGGACGTCCGGCGCGCAGTTCAGCGACTACGGCGCCATCCTGGCGCGCACCGACCCGACGAAGCCGAAGCACAACGGCATCAGCATGTTCATCGTTGACATGCACGCCCCTGGCGTGACCGTGCGGCCGCTCAAGGTGGCGACCGGTCACTCGCCGTTCAACGAGGTGTTCTTCGATAACGTCCGGATGCCGGGCGATGCGCTGATCGGCGAGGAGAACAAGGGCTGGGACGCCGCAGTCGTCATGCTGCGGCATGAGCGGATCGCGATCGGCACGATGGGCGGGTTCCGGACGAACCCGCTCGGCTACGAGTCGCTGCGCGACGTCGCAGCCGGTCTCGGCCGGACGGGCGAGCCCGGTACGCGCCGCCGGCTGGCCGAGCTGTACGCCAGGCAGCGCGCAACCGGGCTGTTTGCGACGCTGCTGCGAGAGGAAGCGCAGGTCGGCAGGATGCCGGGCGCGCGCGGCTCGGTGGCGAAGCTGGCCGGCTCGGATCTCGGCCGGTTCGCGGGGAACGTGGCCGAGGATGTCCTCGGTGATCAGCTGGCTGCCTATGACTCCGACGAGATCGCCGCCGTCGCGACGATGATCGTCGCCGCGCCCGGTAATGCCATCGCCGGGGGCACCAGCGAGATCCAGCGCAACATCATCGGCGAGCGGGTGCTTGGCCTGGCCAAGGATCCTGGCGTGGACCGGTCCACCCCGTTCAATCAGCTGCGCGTCGGCACGCAGCGGCAGAACTGAGCAGCGACGGCAGTAGGGAGACTTCCGATGGCACTCATCCTGACCTCCGAAGAGCAGGCACTGGCCGATTCGGTGCGCAGGTTCGTGGCCGACCGCAGCCCGCTGACGTCCCTCCGGCACCTCATGGCCGCTGGCGAGCCGTACGACGCGGATGTCTGGAAGCAGATGACGGCCCAGCTCGGGCTGGCCGGGCTGACCATTCCCGAGTCCTACGGCGGGGTCGGCGCGGGCTATTCGGCTCTGTCGGTCGCGCTGACCGAGCTTGGCGCCGGCCTGGTGGCCTCGCCGCTGCTGGCTAACCTGCTGGCGGCCGAAGTGCTGCTGCGGCTTGAGGACACCGAGGCCAGCGATGATCTGCTTCCGAAGATTGCCGGCGGCGAGCTGATCGCCACGCTCGCGACCGCCAGCCAGGCGGGCGGCCGCGTGACGGCGTCGGGCTCGCCCATCGGGGCGACGCTGACCGGCACCGTGTCACCCGTCCTGAACGGCGCCGAGGCGAGTGTGCTGATCGTTCCGGCCGAAGCCGACGGCGTGACCGGGCTGTACCTGGTCGACGCCGGCGCCGATGGTCTGACCGCGACCCGGCTGACTGCCGTCGACCACAGTCGGTCTCTGGCGAGGATCACCCTCGATGGCACGCCGGCCAGGGAGCTTGCCGGTGACGCGGTGGCCGCGCTGGCCGCAGCCCAGGACCTGGCGAATCTGGCGCTGGCATCGGAGTCGGCCGGGGCGATGAAGGCCTGCCTCGACATGACCAGCAACTACGCGAAGATCCGGGTGGCCTTCGGTCAGCCGATCGGTGCGTTCCAGGCGGTCAAGCACCGGCTAGCGGACATGGAGAAGTCCTGGGAACTCGGGTACGCGGCGGTGCGTGACGCGGCTCGCGCAGGCGACGCCGAGCCTGGCCGGTTCCCGGCAGCGGCCACGGCGGCGCGGGTGCTGCTTGCCCCGGCATACGCGGACGCGGCCGTCGACACCGTTCAGCTGCACGGCGGCATCGGCTTCACCTGGGAGCACGACGCGCACCTGTATTACAAGAACGGGATGTCGAACAAGGTGCTCCTCGGCGGGCCGGGCGACCAGCTGGACCGCCTGGCCGACCTCCTCGGCATCTAGCTCGTCCACATCCGGCGACCCTAAAAGCAGAACGGATTCCAGAAAGCTGACCAGCAGCGGTGCGACAGGCTGAACCAGCCGTCCCGTCGACGGCCGCGCAGCACGGCAGGCACGACCGGATCCTGGCCGCCGCCGCGACCATGCTCGCGGCCGGCGGCGAGGACGCGCTGCAGATGAAGGACCTGTCGCAGCGGGCGGGCGTGTCGGTGGCGACGCTCTACCGGTACTTCCCGGCCAAGGATCACGTCCTGCTCGGCATCCTGCTCCGGAACTACAGCGTGGCGCTGGCCCGGATCTCGGCCGAGATAGCGCCGGGCGCGACGCCGCGAGAGCGAGTCACCGGGCACCTGTTGCGGGAGTTCCGCGCCCAGCAGCGCGAGCCCAGGCTCACGGCGGCGCTGAGCCGCGTCATTAGCGAGACGAGGCGGAGCTACAGCGAGGTCATTGAGCAGGTTGAGCACCTGCACCTGCAGACGCTCGAGCACGTAGCCGGGGCCGGCCAGCCGCTCGGCGCGGAGCAGCGGCAGTTGCTGCCGGTGGTGCAGGCGATCTTCGGCGCGGCGACGCGGCGCTGGCTAGCCGGGGTCTACTCGCCCGCTCAGGCGCGGTTTGAGATCCGGGTCGGCTGCCGGCTGCTCGACCTGCCGGACCCGGCCGTCGCCGAGGACCTCGCGCTGGCCGTCCCGGCCGGCTGACCGGAGGTACCGGGTCGCGGCGACGGAGACCGCGCAGATGCCAAGCGCGATTACCCGGACAGTTCCCTCGCTGGGCCAGGGCAGCAGGTGCGTCAGCTGCACCTGGAGCGTGTAGTAGTGCGTCATGGCGTTGAAGGACAGGTAGGCGAAGATCGCCGTGGCCAGCAGGGCAGCCGTCTCGGCCGTCGCCTGCGCGGCGAGGACAGCTGCCGGCCGGTCGGCTGGCTGACGCTGCGTGGTCGCTTCGCGGCCTCGGCGCAAGCCCAGGTACCTGCTGACGATGAGGCTCACCGCGGCGAGCGCGAGGGCCAACACACCGGTGGTGTCCGTTCGCAGCCACGGCACATCGGGCCAGTACGGACTGGCCAGCGGAGCCCCGCCGAAGGTTGCTACCAGCGCTGTGCTGGCCCAGCAGAGGAAGCTGGCGTAGCCCACGCCGAACGCGGTCGCCTCGACAGCCAGCCGCCCGTTGTTCTGGTCCCGCGTGCCCATATTGGTCACTGTAGGCGGCGAGGCTGGGTGGCAGCGCCGCGCGGGTAACACCCACGAAATGATGGTCAGCTACCGTGACCGGCCATGGAGCTCGTGATTGCCGTGGAAGATCCGATGGCCCCCGACGTCGAGGCGGTTCTCGCGCGGCACCTCGCCGCCATGAATGAGAACACTCCGCCTGCCCACGTGCACGCCCTGCCGGCTCGGCGGCTTCAGGATCCGTCCGTCACGCTGTTCGGCGCGCGCCGGGATGGAGTCCTGCTCGGAGTGGGCGCTATCCGTCACCTGGATGCCACACACGTCGAGATCAAATCCATGCACACGCTCTCGGACGCCCGCGGTCAGGGTGTGGGACGCGCGATCCTCCGCCATCTGCTACACGTGGCAGGATCGAGCGGCTACGACCGGGTCAGCCTGGAGACCGGCACGAAAGCGGCGTTCGAGCCGGCTCGGATGATGTACTCCTCGGCGGGTTTCCGGCCGTGCGAGCCGTTCGGCGAGTACTCGGTGAACCCGTACAGCGTCTGCATGACGCTCGCCCTCGACAGCCGGGATCGGGCGCGGGCCGCCAGCCCGGCTAGCCGGTCCGGCGCACGATCGCACCGGGAGGCTAGCTGACGGTCTCGAGGATGACGACCGGGATCTCCCGCGTCGTCTTGAGCTCGTAATCCTGAAAGCCAGGAAACTCGGCCTTGTGCGCGGTCCAGATCGGCTCGCGCTCAGCGGCGTCGGCGACCCTGGCGCGCAGCCGCATCGTCTGGGTGCCGATCTCGGCCTCAACATCCGGGTGCGCGACCAGGTTGTGATACCAGGCCGGGTTCCGCGGCTGGCCGGCGAACGACGCGAACACCGCATACCCGCTGCTGACCTTCCGGTACATGACCGGCGTGACGTGCTCGCGCCCGGTCTTCGCGCCCGTGGTGTGCAGCAGGAGCAGCGGGCCGCCGAAGTTGGCCACCGTGCCGCCATTGGCGCGGAACTCATCGATGACCTTGGCGTTCCAGTCACTAGGCATGACGAATCCTCAGGACGCGGCGCGCTGTCCGCGCACCTCGAGATGGTCGAGCAGATCTTGGGTGGCGGCGGCGATCGTGGCGACGGCGTGATCGAAAGCCGCCGCGTTGTGGCTGGCGGGGGCGCGGAAGCCGCTCACCTTGCGGACGTACTGGAGCGCGGCGGCCCGCACGTCGGCATCGGATACCTGCTCGGTGTACGGCTCGCGAAGAGTCTTGATGCTGCGGCACACAGGTTCTGTCCGTCCTGTTCGTTCCTGCAGGTGACAGCGTCAGGCAATCTTTGCTGCGACGTGTCTCAGGCCGCCAGGATATCGGTAGTCCGTGAGATGGCGGTCACGACTATCTCGGGGTGAAGATCAGCGAATAGAACGTGGGCGGGCTGCCCGTGGAGTGCTGACCCCCGGCGGCGCACACGCTGGTGGCTTGAGCGTTGAACCAGTAGAGGGTCTTGCACTTGTCGCAGATAGTCCATCCGGTCTGGAGCTGGGGACCTGGCGGTGTGGTCACGGGCGCCTCCGATGGCCAGTATTGGTCGAGGACTGCGGACAAGTCGTATGCGTTGTTCACGTCGAGCCGGTTCTGCACCGCGACGATGCGTGCGCCGAGGGCGATGGCCTGCTGGACCGCAGACGGCCAGGGATCTCCGGTGTTCCAGCCTGGCAGGGCCACCCAAGTGTCACGCTTCCACCGTGGTGACTGGAGGGCGGAGGTGACGGTCGCGACGATGTTGGACTGGTTGACGTAGATCGTCGGCCGCTGGGTCGTGTTCTGGTCGATCAGCGTTGCGGCCTGGGAGGGCTGGAACGCGCCGGTTTCCACGTCGAAGACGTAGGCGTGTGCCTCGGCGCTCGCGGTGTCGTCGTAAGCCTGGTCGATCAGCACGACTGGGATCCCGCGGGCGGTGAAGAGCGCGATGTCTGCGGGGGTGGCCTTGATGTCGATGGTGCCGGTGTTGTAAAGGCCCGCCAATTGGAGGCCCGGCACTTGGGCTAACTGGGGCACGTTGACGTGGATGGCGTCGCCCATGAGCCGGTTTGGCATGCTGCTTTTCCCGCGAAGTTGGCCAGCTGATCCACAATCGTAGTTGGCATGGCTCAGTGCGTTCAGGAAACTTGCACGACACCATGCGAGATAGCTGGAGCAACCCGCCAATCTCGCCAGCCACGGCGACAGTCGGACGGGCGCCTACTCCTGGGATCGGCCGCGGCTGACGGGAGCCGCGCTGCGGCTGGTCTCGGCGGCCGGCGGTTATCCCGCTCTCGACCCCAAGATGGCGGTTTTGCGCGCCGCGAGCCCCGGCCTGGTCCAGGTAATTATCCGATCTAGGTAATAATAGTAAGTTTTCTTAACTCATCTCTTGATACTTGACGCGATCTTGCGGCAGTCTTCTCTCGCCTGCGATCTCGTACGCCCATGAATGGTGTCAGTCAGCGAGCGCGGGGCGCGCAGATGTCGCCGAATGTTCCTGCAGGAGGAGGCCGCGGTGAAGCGGTTCGTCAAGGTGTGCGTCGGGTCCACGGCCCTAGCACTGGGTATTGCGGTCGTTCCCATGGCTGCTGATGCAGCGGGCGGGGCCCACGGCAATTTCCAGCCCTTCCACCCCGGCAAGGCACCCGTAGCACACAGGGTGAATTTCCTCGCTGTCAGCCGCGAGGCCCCGAAGAGCCATCCCGACCTCGCCGCGCCCATCCTTGAGGCCAATCCCCAGGCGGTTGCCGCGCAGCGCGCGGCGGCTGTGCGCTCGGGCGGGCTTCGTGGTGGGGTGGTCGCGCTCGCCCCCAGCGCATCTTCGCTGGCGGCGGCCACCACCACGGCATTGGCAGATTTCCCCACCATGAGCATGAGCCAGCAGATCACAGACTTCGGCAGCGGGCAGGCCCTAGAGCCCCCGGACACCCAGATCGCGGCCGGGCCCACCGCAGTGGTGGAGGCCACGAACGACACACTGTCGATCTGGTCGAAGAGCGGCACGCTACTGGGCGCGGACGACCTGAACACCTTCCTGTCTGTGCCGACGGGTACGTCACCGCAAAGCTTCACTGATCCGCAGCTCCTGTACGACGCGGGATCGGGCCGCTGGTTCCTGACCGGCTGGTCGTTCGACTCCACCTTCACCAACACCCAGTTCTACATCGCGGTGTCAGCGACGTCGGATCCCACCGGAACGTGGAACGTGTACCCCTTCACCAACTCCGCCAGCGAACTGACCGATCAGCCGATGCTCGGTGTCTGTAACGACAAGGTCGTTGTGGCGTGGAACGACTTCACCCATTCGACAACGGGTGACACCTACAACGGTGCAATTCTGCTGGCGTTTACGAAGGCCGACCTGGTCGCGGGCAGCAGCACCCTGAGTCTTGGTGGGTTCGCTGACCCCGATGAGTTCCGGCTCGTACCGGCTCGGTCGCAGTCCCCGTCAAACACCTGCTTTGCGACCGTCAACGACTCAGCTGACCTCCTGCCAGCCGGGTCCGCGGCTCCGGCGAACACCATCGGCGTCATCTCGGTCACCGGCCTGCCGACGACGACGAGCAACGGGACGCTGAGCGCCACCGAATTCAACCCATCCATCACAGGAACGCAGCCACCCGCAGCTCCAGCCCAGCCGGGCGGGACTCTGAACAACACGTCCAACGACGACCGTTTCGTGTCGGCGGTGTGGCAGAACAACCAGCTGTGGACGAGTGCGACCGTCGCCTGCACGCCAACCGGCGACACGGTCACCAGGAACTGCATGCGCCTGATCGAGGTGAGCACGGCGGGCAGCAGCCCGTCAGTGATTCACAACGAGACTCTCGGGACGAACGGCCTCGACGAGTACTACCCGGCAGTGAGTGTTGCCGATACCGGGGACCTGTTCGTCAGCTACACCGCCTCGTCCTCGACAGAGGACCCCACCGCCCTCGCAACAATCTCCCAGTCGGGGACCTCGTTCACGGCGCCCTTCACGATCGAAGCAGGGGCGGCCGCTTACGGCGGTACACGGTGGGGCGATTATTCAGCTGCCGCGCCTGACCCCTTGGTGCCAGGAGCGGTGTGGGTGGCCGCCGAATACGCGCCGGCTGATGCCGCGACGCCAGATTGGGCCACCGGAGTCGCCGAGCTAACCCTGTCCAGCGCGCAATCGGTCGCGGTGTCGGCTCTGGCCACCAACGGGGTGCCGTACGCACAAGCGCCCCAGCTGGGTGCTGGTTGGCATTCGCTGGGCGGCACGGTGATAGCCGTGCCTGCGGTGGCTGCCCAGCCTAACCCGGACGGCACCACGCCTTCGAAGCCGCTGTTCGTGGCGCCAGGCAGCAACCACCTCCTGTACATCCGGGGAGTGACGGGCGCATGGGTGCGGCTGGGCCCGAACAATATTTCGTGCCTGTCTGCCGCAGCGGCGATCACCAACAACGTGCTGCAGCTGGCCTGCGAGACCACCACCCACGGGCTGTCGTACAACACGGCCAAGATCCCGGCCACCGGACTGCCGCAGTTCACGTCCGTGTGGAAGAGCCTGGGCGGCACCGGCACAATCGCTGCCGGGCCGGCGCTAGCACGGGTCGGTGGAGCGCTGACGTTCTTCGTGCTGGCCACCGACGGGAAGGTCCACACTCGGACCACGAGCACGGGCTACACCAGCGGGTTGTTCAGCTGCCTCGGCCAGCCCGCTGCTGCCACGGTCCCTGGTACCGGAGTGACTTACTTCGCCTGCCAGGGCTCCAACCACGGCGTGTTTGTGTCCACCAATGGCGGCGCCGGGTGGGGTCCGCTGGTCCAGTTGAGCGGCACGTTGGCCGCTGGACCGGGCATCGCGCCGACCAGCCGGGTGCCGGTCCTGCTGCTGGAGGGCAGCAATAAGGCCGTCTACGAGGGCACTCCGGGCGGCAGCTTCGCCAGGCTCGGCACCATCCTCGTGAGCGGTGTCGAGGCCGCGGCTCTCAACTGAGTTCGCGGTAGCGCACCTATCGAAGGCCCGGCCGGTCGCGACCGGCCGGGCCTCCGCGTCATCACCGCACACCGTGGGAACGAGGAGCCCTGACCGATGGTCGCCTGGGAGTACGGATACATCTACGTCGTGCACACGGTCGGGCCCGCTCCCGCTGTCTGCGTCGTCATCGACAAGTCAGCCAAGCCCCGGTTGCTGGACGGCTGTCATGGCTTGCTGCGTGCGTCGAACATGCTCGGCGCCGGTGGGTGGATGGTCGACAGCCAGGGTGAGAAACTCGCGTGCACCCCGGCGATCAATGAGCTCGTCCGCACCGTTCCGGGAGCAGTCCAGGGCGACACCATGATGGCCTACTTCATGCGCCGCGAGAGCGGGACTGTCTAAGCGGCGGCCGTGCCACTTGCTGCGGTCACGCCTTGTTGCGCCGGGCGTGCCGTCCCGGCACTCTGGCATTGCCGGGCTCGAGCGCCTCAACAATCTCGAAGATGATGGCGTTCCAGTCGGCTGCATCCCCCGCGATGGCACCGTCGGGCATGGGGCGCGTGAGGCGCTCCCATATCTGGTCCGAATCGTCCGCGTCACTGTGCGCCATAGCATCGGCACGTAACGTCATGTGTCCGATTCTGGATGCGCCGATCCCTCCCGCGCTGGCTTTGTTGACTAACGTCCAGGTTGAGGCCGTCATCACCCGAACTGGGCCAGGTTTGTGCAAGCTCGGCAGCAGACGAGCTGGCGTTACTGGCAGGTCGCACACAGGCCCAGGACGTCGAGCCGGTGGCTGTGTGCCTGGAATCCTGCGGCGGCCGCGATGTCGGTGATGGCTCCCGCCACCTGGTACTCGAAACCAGCCGGCGGCGTGACGTCGGTCACTTTGCCGCAGTTGACACACAACAGGTGATGATGGTGCTCGGTCAGATCCTCGGCGAGCTCGAACCGGGTGAACTCATCGCTGGCCGCGACTCGCCGGATGAGCCCGGCAGCCTGCAGGTCGGTGAGATGCCGGTAGGCCGAGCTGCGCGGCAGGCCAGGGAGCCGCTCCGCGATGTCGCTGATGCTCACCGGATGCCCAGCGCTGAGCAGCAGCTCGACAATGGCGCGCCGGCCGCTCGTATAGCGCTGGTCGATCCGCCTCAGCCGCCGTTCGGCGAGGCCGTGCAGATCGTCCGTCAGTTCATCAGCCGACATCACTCTTCCTTTGCCTCCATGGCTGGGCGGGCGCAGCCGCCCTAGTGCTCGTCGTAGTGGTCACCATCGGCAGCGTGCCGATGGCCGTCGTGCACGTAGTCGACGTGCCGGTCATGCTGCACCGCGTCGTGGCCGCATCCTGGTCCGTGCTCATGCTGATGACCTGGGTGAGCCAGGTGCGGCAGCGGATGCTCGTCATAGTGCCCCTCGTGCGGTGTGTGCGCGTGCCCCTCGTGCACGTAGTCGACGTGCCCTTCTCGCTGCACGCTGGCGTGACCGCAGTCGGGTCCGTGCTGGTGGCTGTCGTGCGCGTGCGCGTCATGATCGGCCGCTGTCATGGCTCCTCCCAACTGTGCTGAACGGCGTCGGCGACGATGTGAGCGACGTGCTGGTCGGTCAGCGAGTACACCGCACCGCGACCTTGGCGTTCTACCCCGACCAGCCGGGCTCCTCGCAGCACGCGAAGGTGCTGCGACACGAGCGGCTGACTCATCCCCAGTCGCTCGACTAGCTCGTGGACGAACCGGGGCTGCTCGGCCAACTCCATGACGATGGCCAGCCGGGCTGGCGCGGCCAGCACCCGGAGCAGCTCGCCTGCCGCCTCGAAGGCCTTCGTCTGCGCTGACACTGACACGATTTGACATAAACACATGCGGATCTATTTATGCAAGTCTACCCGGACAATTATTTGCACTGAGACTCAGTCTCAGACTATGTTCAATTCTGTGACGGGCAACCATCGGGCCTGGGCTGGGGTGGTGCTTTCCGCGTCCGCGATGATCGCCCTGGCCGCCACGGGCTGCGGCGGAGGCAGCACTGCCGCTGCGAGCGCGCCCGGCGTGATTAACGCTGTCGG
Organism: Streptosporangiaceae bacterium; assembly: GCA_035631375.1. Lineage (GTDB taxonomy): Bacteria > Actinomycetota > Actinomycetes > Streptosporangiales > Streptosporangiaceae > JAJYUU01. The sequence continues at coordinate 1,149 of DASQIW010000094.1, read as the reverse complement.
TGCTGAGAACGAGTACGCGAACGTGCTGAGCCAGATCGGCGGCAGATATGTCCGTGTCTCGGCCATGCTCGATAACCCGAACACCGACCCGCACACCTTCGAGGCCAGCGCCCGGGTGGCCCAGGAGGTGGGTTCCGCCCAGCTCATCGTGCAGAACGGGCTCGGCTACGACAGCTGGATCGACCGGATCGAGTCAGCGTCCCCCAGCGCCAGCCGCAAGGTGATCGTCGCACAGAGGGTCCTCGGCCTCCCGGACAGTACGCCAAACCCACACCTGTGGTACGACCCGCGGACGATGCCCGCAGTGGCGAGGGCGATGGCCGCGGACCTGTCGGCGATCGAGCCGGCGCATCGGACGTATTTCCAGGCCAACCTGACGAAGTTCAGCGCTTCTCTGAGGCCGTGGCTCGAGGCCATCGCCCAGTTCAAGGCGGCTCACCCCAGCGTCACCGCAGCCACCACTGAGCCGGTCGCCGACTACCTGCTGATGGCTATGGGGATCCGCAATCTCACCCCGTTCCGGTTCCAGGCGGACATCATGAACGGTGTCGACCCCAGCCCGGAGGACATCGCGCTCGAGAACAGTCTCTTCAGCCAGCACGAAGTCGCTCTGTTCGCCTACAACCAGCAGGTCACCAGCGCTCTGACGGCCTCCGTCCGGCAGAACGCGATCAGGAACGCCGTGCCCGTCGTGGGGGTCTACGAGACGATGCCGATGCCCGGATACACCTACCAGTCGTGGATGCTTGCTGAGGTGCATGCGGTCGACAAGGCCGTGACCGGCAAGATCTCCACCCAGAACCTATGACGGCCGACGAGCTCACCATGTCCGCTTCGGCACCGATCCTCGAGGTGAACGAGGTCAGCGTCGCGCTGGCGGGTCGGCAGATCCTGGACCAGGTGAGCTTCGGCGTGGCGGCCGGCGAGTTCACCGGTCTCATCGGGCCCAACGGAGCCGGGAAGACCACGCTGCTGCGCGTGATCCTCGGCCTGCAGCGGCCCGGCAGCGGCACGGTCAGTGCGCTCGGCCGGCACGGGTCGCTCCGGCGGCAGCCGATTGGATACGTCCCGCAGAAGGTGCTGCTCGATCCCGACCTGCCGATGCGAGCCAGGGACCTGGTCGCACTGGGCGCCGACGGCGACCGGTAC
>DASQIW010000093.1:0-14103 GCA_035631375.1 Streptosporangiaceae bacterium | reverse complement strand
CCCGCACCAGAACCAGCAGTGCCGCCCGCAACGGCGTCCGCTCCGGCACCGGACCGCATGGCCCCAGATCATGGCACCACGCCGGCCCGCATGGTCTCGTTGCCAGCTGACAATCTCTCGTGACTCCCGCCGTACTGCAATCCCGCGTGCGGGCCTGACCTGCCGCCCGATGCCGCCGAGGCGGCGTCGGCGATTTCAGTGAGGCGACGAACTCCGCGATGTCTTCGGCGAGCAGCGCCGGCTCCTCTACCGGCGCGAAGTGTCCTCCTCGCGGCATGCGCCGGTAGCAAACGACGTTGTAGGTCCGCTCGGCCCAGCTGCGCGGCGGCTGGGACAGATCGGCCGGGAACAATGCCACCGCGGTTGGGACGGAAACCGGCGGCATGCTGCGCGGCACGCCGCGCCCGTACTCGTAGTAGGGACGGAACGAGGTCGAGATATGCCGGCGCCCAGGTCACCGCCCTGCGCGGCGTAGCTCGCGAAGTCAGGTGATGGCGCGTGAGCCGGTGCCACAGCTCGTGCGTGGGCAGGTCGCTCGGCAGGGACGGACGCGGCGTCGGAGAAGGTATAGCCAGGTAGCGACGGCGCGATGACGGTGAAACTGACCTCGGCGTCGATCCCGAACCGCGACGGCACAGCCAGCCGTTGCGCGAGTTCGGTCAGCTCGAAGAACGCGCTCGGCGACCCGTTGGTCAGCACGATCGGCACGGACGAGGACGTTCGCCTTCGAACCGGAGGTAGTGCAGCGGACGCTCACCGACGACGACGTGTGACGGCAGTGCGTTCAGCTCAGCCTGGTGGGCCCGCCAGTCGTAGCCGGTTCGCCAGTACTCGACCATGCGGCGCAACTCGGCGTTGCTCGTACCAGCCCTCCAGTCGGCCACCAGCGATGGGGTCGCGCCACCGCCTCTGCGTAAGGGGGCGGCGCAGGTCCTCGACCGCCTCCTGCGGCACGTCGACGAGCGGCTTGGTCGGGGTCATGGCCCGTACCTCACGAAGGCTGTCCACGATCGGCAGCCGCGGGATGAGCGGAGATGATCACCTGGTGGGGGTCGTAGGCGGTTTTGATCTCCTGCAGGCGGCGAAAGGAGACGGGCGGGAGCACCGCGGCAGCCGTGGCCGGGGTGTCTTTGAAGTCGTAGTAGTCGTAGCTGGCGTGCCAGGGTTCGAGCACCTGCTTGATCGCTTGCACCTGTGCGCGCACCGGGCCCACCAGGTCGGGCGTTGGGGTGGCGCCAATCGCGTAGAGCAGGTAGCTCGCGTCGATGCTGGGCTGGGCTCCGCCGCCGGGGGCAGCGCGGGTCAGCGCGCCGCCCAGGTGGCGGACCTCCACGCTGGTCAGCTTGGTCCCGGCGGCCGGCCCGGCTAGGGCGAGCAGGGAGTCGATCGCCGAGGCAGGCAAGTCAGCGAGGAGCGCGCCGTCGCCGTGGCCAGGCACGGGCTGGCTGGGGTCGATGTTCAGTTGGCCGAGCGCCGAGGGGCCGATGGTCGCGAACGTGTCGAGTTCCGGGCCGAGTCGGCGCAGCGGCTGGATCAGCTCGGCTCCGCTGCCTGCGTCGCCGAGATAGGCAGCTTCGACTACGGCGAAGGCCCTGCCGCGCAGCGGTTCGGGGACCTCGGGCAGCGTCGGCAGCCGCAGCAGGTGGGCGATGGAGGTGACATCGTCCGGGGCAGTTGCCGTCCATTCGCGCCAGGCGTGTAGGACCTCCGCCGCGCGGTGGATCGGGAAGAACAGGTCCCCTGCGTACAGCTCCCGAACCGGATATAGCTGCATCTCCAGCGCCGTCACCACGCCGACCCCGCCGCCGCCTCGGACCGCCCAGAGCAGGTCCGGCTCGTTGTCGACGTCCGCACGGGCCAGGTCGCCGTCAGGAGTCACGAGCTCGGCTGCGGTGACGCTGTTCGCGGCCAACCCATAACGACGGGCCAGCCAGCCGAGCCCGCCACCCAGCGTGTAGCCGGTCACACCGACGTTCGGCGAGCTCCCGGCAAGCCCGGCCAGGCCGTGCTCGGCTGCCGGGACGACGACGTCCCGCCACACCGCGCCGGCCTCGGCGCGGGCGTTGCGGGTAGCCGGGTCAATCTCGACCTTCCGCATAGGCGTCGTCCTGAGCAGCATCGCGCCGTCGAGCGGTTCGAGCGGCGCGGCGCCATGACCCGTGCCTTGCGGGGCGATCCGCATCCCGTGAGCCCGGGCGTACCGGACCGCCTGGACCACGTCGGCGACCGACCCGGCGACCACAACAAGGGAGGGGCGCTGGTCCACGGCCAAGTTCCACGCCTGCCGCGCCTGGCCATATCCGGCTTTGCCCGGGACGAAAACCGGCCCCGCGATAGCCGCGCGCAGGGCGTCCAGGTCAGAGTCGGCAATAGCGTTCTTGATGTTCATCGTCGCCTCCTTCGTTCCGCCCTGCGCGGCGCTCGTTGCGGATGTCGGATCTTGGTCTGCAGCTGGGCCTTGCGCTCGAGGTAGACGGCAAAGTTTGACGTGGACATTGATGGACTCCCATCGGCGCGTAGTACCGGGTCAGCTGATGAGGCTTACGCCCAGGGCGAGGACAGCGAGGCCCTGCAGGGCGGCTCTGGGGACGATGATGCGGTCCCAGTCACGTTGCAGCGTGCGGGCGTCGGCGGGAGTCTCGTGGGCGTCGGCGGCCGCGGTGAGTTTGCGGTTGATGGGTGCGCTGATGCGCAGGTAGAACAGCACCCAGACCGCCAGCAGCAGAAATGCTGCGCCGGCGGTCGCCGATTCGGCGGGGTGGCCGGCAACCGCGGCGAGCACGGATGCGGCGGCGGCCACGATGATGCCGAGGATTCCGGGAACTGGCATGCGCCGGTCGGCGAAGCGGTGCACGTTGCCCATGGTCCCGGTGAGGGTCGCATCGTCGACTCGCGCGAGTGCGGATCGTAGGACGAGCGCGCAGAATGCATCGGTGCCGTAGACAGTCCCAGTGCTCACGATGGCCAAGAGTGCGGAGAGTTGCGCGAGCAGTGTCACGTCCCGGCCTCGAGGCCCCCAAGCGGCGGCAGGGCGCCGATCTGCTGGAACATCTGCATGAGGTTCAGCTCGTCCCAGTGCTCGACGAACATGCCGTCCTGGACGCGCCAGATGTCGATGCTGCGCATCTCGGCAGGCTTGCCACTGGCGGGGATGCCGAGCAAGTCCCCGGTGTGGGTACCGCGGTAGATGAAGCGGCCCACGACGCGGTCACCGGAAATGACCAGGTCTTCCATCGTGACCTTCACGTCGGGCAGGCCGATGAAGAACGCGGTCCAGAACTGACGGTTGCCCTCACGTCCGTCGGCGACGAAGTCGTTGTGGTTGATGTAGTCCTCGGCGAGGAATCGGTCGACCAGGTCCGGGTTGTGGGTGTTGCCCATCTCAACGAAGAGGTCTGCGAGCTGGTGTTCGGGTGTGGTCATGTCAGCCTCCTTGGCTAATGGGCTCGGCCGGGCGGTGCGCCCTTCCGAGCTTGTGGCCTGACGGGACGAGCGGGCGTCACGCATGTTGCGTGATCCGCGCAGAGGGCCAACGAGCACGACAGCAGCCGTGATGAGAGCCTCGGGTGCCTTGCGGGTTCCTGGTCCCGGCGGTTCCGGACCGTGACCATGGCACGCGGCCCGGCTGCCGCCATGACCGGAATCGCGCAACTTGCGTGATGGCACGTCACGCCGAGCGGCGCGAGGCTTGCAGCCGACAGCCACGAGGAGAGCGCTGCGAGTTCAACGCAAACCGGAGAGAGGCAGTCCGATGCACGAGCACAACTGGTTGCGTCTTCCAGCCATCGGTGCGGATCGTGCCGGAAGTCACCTCGATCGTGCGCCGACCGCTCACCGGCTGACGCCGCGGCTCGATGAGGACCCGCTCAACCAGGAGGGGTCACCCGTGCGGGCCCCTGTGACCGTGCGACCGCCGTCAGGCCGGTTCACCGCCTGCGTGGTGAGAACGTGACCGGTGCCCACGCCGATGGGCGGTCGCCCCGGTACAGCATCCGGGTCCGCGGGCACCTCGGCGAAACGATGTGCTCCGCGTTCCCTGCCCTGCAGGCTCAAACCAGCGGCGGCGACACGGTGCTGACCGGGCCGCTCCCCGACCGTGCCGCGCTGTAGGGCACGCTCGCGCAGATCGAGGCACTCGGGCTCGAGCTGCTCGAAGTGCACCGCCTGCCACCCGCCTGACGGGCTGCCGTGCAGCACCCGCGTCGCGGCCCATCCCGCGAGCGGCCTCGATCGTATGGATTGCGTGATGCCCGCTCACGCAGCCGGGCACCAGCCTGGCCCCAGGCCGGCCAACCGGCGCCTCAGGAGGAGATCATCGTGGCAACTCAGACACCGGATGTCGGGCCTGCCGCCGTACGAGCAGGCGCTGCGCCCGCCGGGCAGGCGCCGAGGCGGCTGGGCGTCGCGCTGACCGTCATCGCGACCGCCCAACTGATGGTCGTGCTCGACCTGACCATCGTCACCGTCGCCCTGCCGCACATCCAGGAGGACCTGGGGTTCTCCGGGTCGAACCTGGAGTGGGTGGTGAACGCCTACGCGGTGGCGTTCGGCGGCCTGCTGCTGCTCGGCGGCCGCTCCGGTGACCTCCTGGAGCGCCGCCGGGTCTTCATCGCCGGCCTCCTCGTCTTCGTGCTGGCGTCGCTGCTGGGTGGGCTGGCGACGGACCAGGCGTGGCTCATCGCAGCCCGGGCGGTGCAGGGCGCCGGCGCGGCGATGGTCGCGCCCACCGCGCTGTCGCTGCTCGCCGTCACATTTCCGGAGGGCCCCTCCCGCAACCGTGCGATGGCGGTGTACTCGGCGATGGCCATCGTGGGCATCGTGGCCGGGCTGATCGCCGGCGGCCTGCTGGTCACCTATGCCAGCTGGCGGTGGGTGATGTTCGTCAACGTGCCGATCGGGCTGGTCGTCGCTGGCCTGGCCACGCGCGTACTGCCCAGGAGCGGCCGGCGCGCCGGCCGGTTCGACCTGCCCGGCGCGCTCACCGCCACGGGCGGGGTCGCGTTGCTCGTGTACGGGCTGTCCAACGCGGCGACCACCCCGGACGGTGTCCCGCACTGGGGCGACGCCAAGGTAGTCGCGTCGCTGACCGCCGCCGCGGTGCTGCTCGCGGCCTTCGTGGTGATCGAGGCTCGCAGCAGAAACCCGTTGCTTCCCTTCCGGCTCTTCCGCAGCCGGGACCGGTCCGGGGCATACCTGATCAGCCTGTGCGTCGGCACCGCGCTGCTCGGCATGTTCTTCTTCCTGACGATCTTCATCCAGGACGTGTGGGGATACAGCGCACTAAAGACCGGCATGGCCTACCTGCCGTTCGTCCCGGCGGTACTGACCACGACCGTGCTCGCGCAGCAGGCGGTGACCCGGATCGGTGCCCGGCCGATGCTGATCGCCGGGAGCGCGGTCGCGGCCGGCGGCATGGTCTGGCTGTCCCGGATCACCGAGCACAGCACCTACGTCGGCGGGATGCTCGGGCCGATGCTGGTCCTCGGTGCCGGGCTGGGCCCGCTGTTCGTGCTGATCTTCCTGGTGGGGCTGACCAGGGTGCGCGACGACGACGCCGGGGTGGCGTCCGGCCTGGTCAACGTCGGGCAGCAGGTTGGTGGCGCGATCGGGCTGGCGGTCGTCGGCACCGTGGCCTGGAGCGCGGTGGCCGGCAGCCTGCGATCCCAGGCCGCCGCCGCGGCCACGGCAGGAGTGCATGCCTCCGCCGCGGTGCAGACCCGCATGTACAACCACGCGCTGGCGGTCGGGTTCTCCAGGGGTTATCTGGTCTCGGCGGGCGTCCTGGCGCTGGCGGTGGTCATCGCGCTGGTCGTGATCCCGGCCAGCCGCCGGGGCCTGTCCCGCGCGGGCGCGGCGCTGGAGCCGGCCGGTGCAGCCGACTCACCGAACCTGGCATGAGGCCCGGGAACCGCCCGGCCAGACTTGCCTTCCCCCAGCCGTCAGCCAGGACCCGCGGATCGGATCCGGAATGGGGAGGGGGCCAGCAGACCCAGCGCCCGGGCACGGTCCACCGCCTCGGCCCGGGTATGCGCGCCGAGCTTGGCGTACAGGTGCGTGACGTGGGTCCTGACCGTGTTGTGTGAGACGTACAGCTCGCCGGCGATCTCCGGCCCCGACAGGTTGGTCGGCAGGTAACGCAGCACCCGCAACTCGCTGCCGCTCAGCGCCTCTAGCGGCGGCCGCGGCCCAGCCGGCGGCGGGGCGAGCCTGCGTCCGGCGAGCAGACCGAGGATCTCGGCGATCAGAGCGGCGTGGGAGGTGCCGTGCCGAGCGTGGCGCCGCAGCAGGCCCGGTACCGGGTGCAACAGAAACCACAACAGCGCCCCGTCGGGCTCAGCACAGTCCAGTGCGCGCTCCAGCGCGCGTGCGGCGGCGTCGTTGTCGCCGAGCTCGTCCCGGGCGATCGCCTCCAGCAAGAACGCCTGAGCCAGCCGGGCCGGCCAGGGTCCGGGTGCGGAGCCGTCCAGGACCGGGGCGAGCGCGACGGAGCCGTCCAGGACCGGGGCGAGCGCGGCGAGCGCTTCGTGTGTCTTGTCCTGAGCGAGCCGGAGCACCGCCAGGCCGATGCGCATGACCCCGCGCTCGCGGTCCTGGTCGGCGAGTGTGGCCAGGGCCTGCTCGGCGCGGTGGGTTGCACCGAGGCGGACGAGGGTTTGCACCAGAAATGACCGGTTCGGCAGGACCATCAGGTTCGGTGTGGCCAGGCGGCTGGCCAGCCGGTCGGCGACCTGAAAGGCGGCCAGCGCGTCCGCGTCCCGGCCGCGCGCCCGTTCAAACCACCCGCGGACGTGGTGGATCGCGAGTCCGATTGCCGGCTCGGCTTCTCTGAGGGTGCGTTCGGCGCGCTGGATCCAGCCTTCTGCCTCCTCCAGCTGCCCCTGCCAGACCAGCACGGCTGCGACTATCACGCTCGCGAAGCCGGCGGTCGGCTCGTCCGCCCAGCCGTGCTGCTCGGCCAGCTCGACTGCCTGTCTGCCGTGTTTCACCGCGAGGGAGGCCGACCCGTAGAACTCGATCACTGCCGCATAAACCAGGCCGGTGAACTCCAGATAAGGCCGCCCGATCCGCCGCGCCAGCGCGATGCCCTGATCCAGGTACCGTTCGGCGTCCTCGAACCTGGCCGCCCAATACTCGGCGCCGCCGAGGCTGATCAACGCCAGCGCGCGCAACTCCTCGCTCAGACCGGGCTGGGCCGCCTCCGGCTTCTCCGCCATGGCCTGCAGTCGGCCCGCTTCTTCGGCCACTGCCGGCGGGTCCCCGCGCTGGCGGGCCAGCAGCAGCCGGACGATCCCCACCAGCAGCTGCGCCTGCCCCTGCCGGCCCTCCGGCACCGAGGCCAGTCCGCGCTCTGCCAGGTCCAGGTATCGTTCGGCGCCATCCAGCGACCCGTTGGCCAGCTCATCCCCCGCGGCCACGGCCGCCAGCTCCGCATCCACTGCGCGGGTCTTGGTGGCGAACCCGGCAATCAGCTCGTGAATGACGGCGGCCTGCCCGTCCAGATACAGCGCGGGCCAGCGATCGGCGAGCACCCGGGCGGCCAGGGTCCAGTCCCGGGCGGCCTGGGCGTGCCGGACCGCCTCCACCGGGTACCCGCGCCCGGCCAACCACCCAGCCGCGGCCCGGTGCAGCCCGCCGACCTGCTCCGGCTCGGTGCGGCGCAGCTCCAGTTGCAGCAGGTCGGCGAACAAGTGGTGGTACCGGAACCACGACCGCCCGGCGTCCAGCGCCACCACGAACGCGTTCGCGGCCTCCAGATCCTGCAGCACCCGCTCGCCGTTACGTTCCCCAGTGAGCAGGCCGGCGAGCTCGCTGTTGACCCGCTCCAGGATGGACGTGCGCAGCAACAGCCGCCGCACCGCCTCGCCCTGCTGGTCCAGCACCTCGGCCAGCAGGTATTCGGCCACCGTTCGCTCACTGCCGGAAAACTCCCCCGCCAGCCGTCTCGGATCTGGCTGCCCAGCCGTCGCCAGCGCGGCTAGCCGCAGCCCCGCCGCCCAGCCCTCGGTCCGCTCCACCAGCGGCGCCACCTCGGGCAACGGCACCCCGGCGGCGGCGAACAGCTCCCGCGCCTCGGACACGGTGAACCGCAGGTCCGGGTCGCGGATCTCGCCCAGCTCGCCCTCCAGGCGCAACCGGTGCAGGCCCAGCCGCACGTCATGCCGCGTGGCCAGCACGAACCGGAGCTCTGGCGGCGCCCGCATGATCAGCAGCTCCAGCTGCCGCAACGCGTCGGCGCCTAGCTCGTGTACGTCGTCGACCACCAGCCACAACTGGTCATCCAACGGCGCCAGATCCGTCAGCAGCCGCTCGGTGATCACCCACCCGTCCAGGTCCGGCGCGGCCGTCAACTCGCGGACCATCGCCGACCCCGGGCCGGTCCGGCGCAGCGCGGCCAGCACCGACAACCAGAACCGCTGCGGATCACGCTCGCCGCGCCCGGCTGGCACCCACGCGGCGCTGCCCGCCACACCCGCCCAGCCGATCCAAGACCGCAGCAGCACCGTCTTGCCGCTGCCCGGCGACGCCGACACCACGGTTACGCGGGCCGCGCCCAGCCGAACGAACAGCCTGGTACGGGCAACCACAGCGGCCGCACCAGAACCAGCGGCGCCGCCGACAACGGCGTCCGCTCCGGCACCGGACCCCATAGCCCAGATCATGGCACCACCCCAGCCCCACGGCCCGCTGCCAGCCGTCAATTTCTGGACATGCGCCGAAGGACAATCCCGCGTGCGGGCCTGACCTGCCGCCCTCCTTGGCGCCGTGCTTGATCACCGGCTGAACGACTGCCGTCATCGGCGCCTTCGCCAGGCTGTCAACCGGCAAAAATAACCGGATATCCGCCTCCACCGTGCTAGAGGGCTCCAGTCCGATCGCAGCGCCGTAACGGCGGCTCCGCGTACGAATCCAGCGGTTCTCGTACGCGTCTGCCGATCGGTCTTCGGCCGTCCGCGCTCAGGCGAGTGCGAAGGACCGAGGCTCGGAGCCCGGCTGATCAACGCGCGCATGGAGACCCTGGCTACTACTACGAATTGCGGGCGCCGCGCGCTGAGCACTGCCAAACGCCTCAAAGCCAGGCTCGATCCGTCGCCATGCGGGCCGCGGGGAACCGAGGGCACCGCGCATATGGATCCGTCAGATACGCAATGTCTTAGCCGATGTGCGCATAGCCCTAGCGCGGCGAGAGCAACTCGTCCAGGGACGACTGATCACGTCCGGACAATCCCAAGACCTACGGCTGCGAGCATGTCGAGAACGCGGCTGCGGCTTCGTCCCTGAATCGAGAACGACCACACGAGCGTTGAAGGATGGCAGTCATGTCACAGATCAAGCGCTTCAACCACGTCGGCATTACCGTCGCCGACCTCGACACAGTGACCGCGTTCTTCGTCGGGTTGGGTCTCGAGGTCGAGGGACGCACGTTCGTGGAGAGCGAGTTCCTCGACACGGTCAGCGGCATCCCGGATTCGCGTACGGAGATCGTCATGCTTCGAGTGCCCGACGGAGGAAGCCGGATAGAGCTCGCCCGCTTCGTCAGGCCCGACCACACACCCGGATCACCGGCCGCAATGCCGAACGAACTCGGCCTGCGCAACGTGTGCTTTGAGGTCGACGACCTTCAGGCGGCGCTCGACGGCCTGGCTGCGGACGGATACGGACTTGTCGGCGGTATTGGCCAGCACGAGAACAGCTGGCGCATGGCCTACGTGCGCGGGCCCGAGGGCGTCATCGTCTCGCTGGCCGAGCGGATCGACTAACACGGAGGCTGTCGCGCGCATCGCCGAGAGCCGAGTTGCGGACTATCACCGATATCGAGCGAGGACGGCTCACCTGGGTGGGGTGATGGTGTGGTGAGGCGGCAGAGCCTGCTCGCCGAGCCACGAAGGAGGCGCGACAGATGTCCTCTGACATTGCGACGACCGCGCCAGGGCCATCACCGCGCGGTTGAGCTGATGCCTCCTCGACAATCGCCAGCCGTCCCTTCGGCGCGGGACCGATCGCGTTCGTTTTCGGGGCGGTGGCAGCCTGACTGCCCCTCAGGTCGGCATGTTTGCGCATCGCGCCGTTCACTCTGCGCACGCTGCTCGCCGCGCTTGCCGGCCGAGGAGACGCGTTCGTTTCTGACACCGCGTTGCGAGTCCTGCTCCAGCGGGCCGCGCTCGCCCGCACCTTGCGCGAAACGTCCTGGCCGGACCGGCTCACGTCGTGGCGACCGACCTGGCCAGCTCGACGACGCACGTCGTCGGCGCCAGCTGAGAAGTTAACATGAGCAGCAGCCATCCATCCGCCTGACTCGGCGCTCGCACCGTCGATCGGGCATCAGCCTGGTTAGCACGCAGCCATCTCATGACAGCCGCCAGCATCGATCCATCCGGCCGGGCCGCAGCGTCTCCCGTGGTGGGGAGCGCTGGGCGGCCGGATCGCAGGCTGGCTGCGCGGTCGGTGCCTTCCCATCGAGCTGTTCCTGGCTGGGCGCTTGCTTCCGCCGGCCTGTCGCCGGTCGTGCTGGTCGGCGCCGGGCTGGTCGCCGACGCGCTCCAACCCGGCTCCTACAGCCCGGTCCGGCAGACGATGAGCGCGCTGGCCGGTCACGCGGCCACCCACCGATGGGTCATGAGCGGCGCGATGTGCCTCGTTGCCACCTGCTATCTCCTGACCGCGCTGGGGTTGGCTGGCCTGCCGACCTCCGCCCGCGTCGTGCTTGCGGTAGCCGGCGTGTCGGGTATCGGCATCGCCGCGTCTCCGGAACCGAGCCACGGATCCACACCGCAACACCTCGTCTGGACCGCGGTCGGAGCGGTCGCGATCGCGGCATGGCCCGCCTTCGTTGCCCGCCGGACGCCACCGCGGCCGCGGCCATTGGTCCTGAGCATCCACGGCTCAGCCACCGTGACCGCCATCTTCGTGGCCCTGCTCGCGTGGGTCCTCACCGAAACCCACCATGGCAGCGTCCTCGGCCTGGCCGAGCGGATGACAACTGCCGTCCAGATGTCGTGGCCTTTCGTCGTTGCCCTCGCATTGCGGGCAACCAGCCGCAACGGATCGGCGAGCCCGGGCCAGTTGACTAGCTCGGAGACCAGCTCGCCCCGCTAATGCCGCGAGCTATGCACCAAGACAGGAGGAGGGTGAGGACGAATGAGTAGTGCCGACATCGTCCAGTACTTGCAGTGGAAGAAGGATGTCGCCGACCACGACTATGCCGCTGCCTCCAGCTACCTCAGTGTTCGCTTCGGGGAGAGCCGGGCACAAGAAGTGTCGGACAAGCTGCAGAAGCTCCCGGTCATCCACCGCCGCGCCAACGACATTCTGCGGGCCACCCGGCGCGACCCGCTGCCGCTGTCCGACCCGGGCGTACTGAAAGACCTGCAGAAGGTGCTGGCCGGAGAGAAGCTGTCTCCGGTTCTCGTAGCGGAGGGCGATATCGCGGACGGCTACCACCGTGTCTCCCTCGCCTACGCACTCGACCCTTACGCGGACGTGCCGCTTAAGCTCGGCTAGCGAACTACCACGTCATCGGCAGGACCACTCGTGACAGCGGCGCGGGCGACCGCGGCAACGATGTCTTGGCCTCCGGTGCCCCGCTGTTGGATGGCGTTCGCTGCAAGGCCAAGCATCGTGACCGCCGCGGCGACGCCGCGGACGTCGATCCGTTGATCGGCACGCAGCACGTTGGCGACTTCCTCGATCTGATCGGCTACCTCGAGCTGGGCGCGCGGCAGGGATCGCCGAGCCCGGGCGGCGACGGTGTCCCATCGATCGGCGATGTGGCGTCGCGACGTGGCGCTGATGAGGTACGCGGCGCGCACAGCGAGCAGCCGACTGTTCTCCGGCGGCTCGCCGGCGGCCAGACGGGCGTCCAGCGAGCGGTGTCTGAGGCGAGCGAGCCACGCGTCGCGGCGGCGATGCGGCAGCAGCAACAAGCCCGTCGACGGGCCGGCGTCCACCAGCAGGACGCGGCCCGCGGCTGAGTTGAGGTCAAACGCGCGTCGTGCTGCGCGGGCGGTCGTCATAGCTCAATGCTGCGACGTGACACATGCCAGCCGCAGTGGCCATAATGACATCATGCACGCCAAAGCTGCCAACGTTCGGCGCGGGCCCGGCCGCGTCGCGATCCTCACCTACGACGGCCTGGCGATGTTCGAGCTCGCGGTAGCTTGCGAAGTCTTCGGACCCACCTTGGCGAGCTCGATCGACGTGCCTTGGTACGCGTTGGCCGTCTGCGGGGACAGCGCTACGGTGCGCTTAGACAACGGCTTGACGCTTTCCGTGCCGAAGCCGCTTAGCGCGGCGCGCCGCGCCGACACGGTCGTGCTTCCGCCTTGCGACGATCCGCTGTCCGTGTCTGACGCGACCCTGAGCGCGATCGTTCGCGCACACGCGCGCGGCGCCCGCATCATCTCGCTGTGCACGGGTGCCTTCGTGCTCGCCCGGACCGGCCTGCTCGACGGCCGGCGCGCGGTCACGCACTGGGACGAGTGCGCGCGCTTCGCCGAGGACTTCCCGACCGTCACGCTCGAGCCGGGCCTGCTCTACGTCGACGAAGGCGACATCCTTACCTCCGCCGGCGGCGCGGCCGGCATCGACTTGTGCCTGTACGTCGTGCGCTGCGATCTCGGCGCTGATGTCGCGACCGCGCTGGCGCGGCAGCTCGTTGTGCAGCCGCACCGCGACGGCGGCCAGGCACAGTACATCGACACGCCGATGCCGTCGGCGTCTCCGGCAGAGCCGATCGCGGAGGCCTTGGCGTGGATGACCGAGCATCTCGCCGAGGAGACAACCATCGCGGATCTCGCGGCCCAGGCGGCGATGAGCCAGCGCAGCTTCGCCCGGCACTTCGTGGCCACCACCGGCGCCACGCCCTACCAGTGGCTGTTGCGGCAGCGGATCCAGCACGCGCAGCGGCTGCTGGAACGCACCGACCTGCCGATAGACGCCGTGGCACATCGAGTCGGCCTCGGCAACGCGACCAACCTGCGCAAGCACTTCCGGCGGCTGCTCGACACCAGCCCGCACGCGTACCGCCGGGCATTCCACCCTCCGGAACCCGAGCCGGCAGGCGCCGGTCACGCCCGCTGAACGGCGTGCACTACATGGCGGCCGTGTTCACGATCGGTAGCGTTCGGCGGTGACGAGCTCGTCACCGGCAATGCCGGTCACCGGCGTACAAGGAGGCCCGCATGTCGCAGGTGCGCGTGCACAACTTCTCGATCTCCCTCGACGGGTTCGGCACCGGCGAGGGACAAAGCCTCGATGCTCCGTTCGGGCATGCAGCAACCCGGCTACACGAGTGGTTCTTCACCACCCGAAGTTTCCACGCGATGCAGGGCCAGCCCGGCGGAACCACCGGCGTCGACGATGCCTTCGCCAGCGCCTGGGGACCCGGAATCGGCGCCGAGATCATGGGCCGCCGGAAGTTCGGTCCGCAGCGCGGCCCCTGGACCGACGAGCAATGGACTGGCTGGTGGGGCGACACGCCGCCCTTCCACACCCCGGTCTTCGTCCTCACCCACCACCCTCGGGACACGATCGAGATGAACGGCGGAACCAGTTTCCACTTCATCGACGCCACTCCGGCTGAGGCCCTGGACGTGGCACGAGAAGCCGCCGGCGGCCTCGATGTCCGCATCGGCGGAGGCCCGTCCACCGTCCGCGAGTTCCTGGCCGCGGACCTAGTCGACCACCTGCACGTCGTGGTGGTGCCGATCGTCCTCGGCCGAGGCGAGCGACTCTGGGACGGGCTCGAGGCCATCGAGCAACTGTTCAACATCGAGTCAGTGGCCAGCCCCAGCGGAGTCACCCACCTCACCCTCACCCGCCCATAGCGCCACCACATCCCGCTCGGCCGGGAAACGTACTTGTCAGGGCTGTGGCTGGCCGGCGGGTTCTATCGTGCCTGCATGGCTTCGGTCTCGTCGGCGCTGTCCCGACTGTGGCGCATGATCAGCGGGTCACGCCCGGCCCCACCGCGTAAGCCTGCAGCGCGCACACCGGCGCGCGTGGCGACGGGACCGATCCGCTTCGACTACCGCCCACGCCGTGACGGCAAACCCGATCCGGGCGAGATCGTGTGGGCATGGGTGCCGTTCGACGAAAACGACGGGC
>DASQIW010000092.1:0-4895 GCA_035631375.1 Streptosporangiaceae bacterium | reverse complement strand
ACCGATCAGCGGACCTGCCGCGATCGCCCCGAAGATGCACAGATTGAAGATCACTGCCGTCCAGCGGAGCCGAGCGGTCGGGAAGCCGAGGAACAGCGGTGGCGCGGCTGCGATCAGCAGCATGCTGGTGCACAAGCCCTGGAGCACATGCCCGACGATGAACATCGCCGGACCCGTCGCAGCCGCCGCGAGAGCTGATCCGATCACCAGGGCTGCGGCGTAGGCGATCAGGAGCCGGCGCTGCGGCAGTATCTGCGCCAGCTGTACGGCGAGCACCGTGCCGACGGCATAGCCGGCGTTGGCCAGGCCGGATCCGAGGCTGAGCGTCTGCGGGGTCGTGTGCAGCTGCGTGACGATGATCGGCGCGAGCGGCTGCACGGCGGCCGACAGGCCCAGGTAAGGAATGAGGAAAAAAATCACCATAGCCGCGGCAGGGCCATACCGCCCGGCGAGCGGCCCTGGCTGCAGTGGCTCCGGCCGCCGCGCCGGCGTGCTGGGAGAGGGCGGGCTAACCAGACTCTGATCGTTGGCCATTCGCGGATGCTTCCCGGCTGGCTGCCCGGCCATGCTGCCGGGTCGGCAGCGTGGCCGGAGTTCACCGGTTTGCCGGGGCCGGTACGATCTGGCCCCATGGCCGCCCCGACTGTCCGCATTCAGCCTGAAATCGTGTTCCGGGCCGCCGGGGTGGATCTTGTTCGCGACGACCGGCTGCTGCTCGACCAGGTGAGCGTGACGATCCGGGGCGGTGAGCACTGGGCGCTGCTTGGCCCGAACGGGGCTGGCAAGAGCACCCTGTTGCAGATCATGGCGACGCACGCCTACCCGACACGAGGGCACGTCGAGGTGCTCGGCCACCGCCTCGGCCGGGTGGATGTGTTCTCGCTCCAGCCCTGGATCGGCCACATCAGCCCGCATCACCGGGTGGATCCCCACCGGACAGTGCGCGAGGTGGTGCTGACCGGAGTTACCGGCACCATCCAGCTCGTCCAGCGCCGCGAGACGAGCGCAGCCGAGCGAGCGCGCGCGGCTCTGGTTACCGATCTGATGGGCCTCGGCGGCCGGGACGATGCACCGTGGCGGGTGCTGTCCCAGGGCGAGCGCGGCCGGACGCTGATCGCACGGGCCCTCATGGCGCAGCCACGGCTGCTCCTGCTGGACGAGCCCGCGGCCGGCCTGGATGTGGCAGGCCGCGAGCAGCTCCTCACTAGCCTGGACGACCTGCGCGATCGGCAGCCAGACCTCGCGACGGTGCTGGTGACGCATCACCTTGAGGAACTGCCCGCGAGCACGACGCACGCGCTGCTGCTGCGCGATGGGCGGGTGCTGGCCGCCGGAACCGCGGACGAGGTGCTCACCACGGAACTGGCGACCGCATGCTTCGGCCACCCGGTCGCGGTGACGACGCACGCTGGCCGCTGGGCGGCCATCTCCGGGCCGACTAGGTAGCCGGGCGGCCGTCCCGCAGTTATCGTGCGGTTCAGACGGGTTCGGGCCGTCGTGGCTCCGAGCGGTTTGCCTGATGCGGGAGGGACGTTGGCCGACGTGGTTCTTCCGGGCTCTGACACCCGGGACGTCTGGGAGATCTACCTGTCGCCGACCTGGCTGCCTGCCCTCCTGGTCGCCGACGAGGCGGGCGTGCTCGTGTCCCTGGCCGAGGTACCGGGCTCCGCAGACGAGCTGGCGTCCCGGCTCGGCCTGAACAGCCGGGTCCTGCGTTCCGTCCTGACTCTGCTCGCGGCGCTCGGCTACCTGGTTCCCCGCAGTGGCCGCTACCACATCACCGACGCCGCCGGCCAGCATCTGCTGCCCTCGAGTCCGCTGTACTGGGGCGGCGTCTGGGCATCGATGCGGGCTGGCAACTCGCTCTCTGAGCGACTGCTGGAAGCGCTGACGACTCCGGATCCGGTCGAGGAGATCCCCCAGGGACACGGCGAGCGGCACGTCGACGACTGGGCTAGCGGCCACATGTCCGCCGAGGCGGCCGCGTCGATGACCCGGTACATGCACAGCCACTCGGCGGCGGCCGCGATCGCGGTCGCCCAGAGCGACCTGTTCGCCTCGACTCGACGCATTCTGGACGTGGGCGGCTGCTCCGGCGTGTTCTCGATCGCGCTCGCCGCGCGCCACCCCGACCTGACGTGCACCATCATGGACCTGCCCGCCGTGTGCGCGCTGACGCCCGACTACGTGAAGGACCGCGGGCTCAGCGACCAGGTCGACACGCACGCCGCCGACATGTTCCGGGACCCGTGGCCCGCCGGTTACGACGCGGTGTTCTTCTCCAACATCTTCCACGACTGGCGGCCGAAGACCTGCCTCGGCCTCGCAAAGCGCGCCTTCGCCGCCCTGCCGTCGGGCGGCACCATCAACCTCCACGAGATGCTGCTCAGCGACGACGGATCAGGACCGCGGACCGCCGCGGCTTTCTCGGTCCTCATGGCGCTCGGCACCCAGGGACAGCAGTTCACGTTCGGCCAGCTAGGGGCCCTGCTCGCCGAGGCCGGCTTCGGCAACATCGAGTGCCGCTCCACATCGCCGCTCTACTCGATCATCCGCGGCCGCAAGCCGTAACCGGCCGGCCCCTCCGGGAGTCGTGCACCCTGGCCCCCGGTTCAAACCCCTGTGCGCGGGCATCGTCAGGTACTTGGAGCACGTTCCGCGGGGGCTGATGATCATGGGCGAAAAAACCGACATCCGGGAAGGCTACGCCGAGGTCGGCGACCAGCGACTCCACTATGTCGAGGCCGGCGACGGGCCACTGATCGTCTTGCTGCACGGCTTCCCCGAGTTCTGGTACGGGTGGCGGCAGCAGATCGAGCCGCTGGCGCAGGCGGGATACCGCGTCGTCGCACCCGACATGCGCGGCTACAACCTGTCGTCCAAGCCGGACGGCGTCGAGGCCTACGACATCGGCAATCTCGCTGCCGACGTCCGCGGACTCATCCAGGAACGTGGCGCGGAGTCCGCGCTGCTGGTCGGCCACGACTGGGGCGGAAGCGTCGCCTGGGCCACGGCGATGAGCCACCCCGAGGTCGTGGATCGGCTGGCCATCCTCAACGCAGCCCACCCCCGCAAGCTCTCGCAGGGTTTGCACCACCCGGGTCAGCTCCGCAAGTCCTGGTATTTCTTCTTCTTCGACCTCCCGGAACTGCCCGAGGGCGTCGTGCGCAGCGACCACTGGCGGTTTTTCCGACACTTCCTGCGCGACGCCCATCCGGCCTACACGGCGGAGGATATCGATCACTATGTCGAGGCGTGGTCACAGCCAGGGGCCGCTACCGGAATGATCAACTACTACCGGTCCTCGGTGCGGACCCCTCCCAAGCGCGCCGAGGCGGCGCTGCGGCCCATTGACGCGCCAACCCTGGTCATCTGGGGACAGCAGGATCGCTACCTCGGCGAAGAACTAGCCGAGCCTGACCGCGACGATGTGCCCAATCTCGACCGGGTCGAGCGCCTGCCCGGCGCTTCGCACTGGGTCCATCACGATGAGCACGAGCGGGTCAGCGAGCTGCTCACCGACTTTTTCGCCCCCGCCTTGCCAGCCAGCAACTGAGCAGACCTTACCAAGATCGCGGATTACACCGCCGATTACGGCCAGGGGCTCGCGCCCTTACGCTCCGAGCAGGCACGATGAGCACCAAATCTGGCCGACGGATCTGATGGCTGCCACCAACGATCTGGATGGTTCAAACTTGCATACTGCGAACTAAAGCGGCCCTGGGGGCCGCATCTGTGTCGTGAGGCAGCAGGAGGTCCGTCGCCCGATGTCCGAGGTCGTTGCGTTCGTGCTGCTCGGCATCGGCTCTGGCGGCCTGATTTCCGGCCTGGGGATGGGCGTCGTGCTCAGCTATCGCGGCGCCGGCGTCATCAACCTGGCGGCCGGGGCTGTCGCGATGCTGGCCGGGTTCTTTTTCTGGTCGATCCGGCTGGGCAAGTTCGCGACGATCCCCACGGTGCCGGCGGTGATCCTGACGCTGCTCTTCGCCGCTGTGGTCGGCGTGATGTTCGATCAGCTGCTGGTGCGCCCGCTGCGCACGGCGACGCTACTGGCCAAGCTGATCGCGGCTCTCGGTGCCCTGCTGGCCCTTCAGGCCGCTGCCGTCCTCATCTTCGGGCCAGGGCCCCGCCAGCAGCCCACGGTCCTGCCCACCGGGAACGTCATCATGGACGGCGCCCCGGTGCCCGAGTACAACTTCTTCGTCGGCGGAATCCTGCTCGCCATCACCCTCGCGCTCATCGCGCTCTACCGGTGGACGCGGTTCGGCCTCGCCACGCGAGCAGCTGCGGAGAACCAGGCGCATGCCATGCTCATGGGCTTGTCACCTGCCTGGCTTTCGCTGGTCAACACGGTGCTGATGAGCGTGCTGATGGGCGTCGTCGGCCTGCTCGCAGCGTCAATCGCCGACGTGGACCCGACGACACTGCCGCTGCTCATCGTGCCTGGCCTGGCGGCGGCCATCTTCGGGCGCTTCACCTCCTTCGGCACCACATTCGTCGCCGGGATCGTGATCGGCATCGGTGAGTCGCTGCTCGTCTACGCATCGACCACGTCCTGGTTCCCGAATCAGGGTCTGCCGGGGATACCGATCCCCGGGGTGGAGGAACTGCTCTGGTTCCTGATCCTGGTCGTCGCGATGTTCGCTCGCGGCGGGAAGATCACTGCTCGTGGCGACGTCGTCGACCGCCGGCTTCCGCGGGCGCCCCTGCCCAGGCACCCGGTGCGCAGCACGGTGATCTACGGCGCAATCGCGGCGGCCGCGCTGCCGCTGCTTCCGGCCGGGTTCCGCGGCGCGCTCGTCGTCTCCCTGGTCTCGGCGATCCTGCTGCTGTCGCTCGTGGTCATCACCGGATACCTGGGGCAGGTCTCGGTTGTGCAGCTCGCGCTCGGCGGC
>DASQIW010000091.1:0-46907 GCA_035631375.1 Streptosporangiaceae bacterium | reverse complement strand
GACCCCATTGTCAGAGCCGCCCTTCAGGATGAGCTCATCCGGCTTCAGGCCGAGCTGCACAAGACGGTCGTCCTGGTCACCCACGACGTGGAGGAAGCCATCAAGGTCGGCGATCTGGTGGCGGTGTTCCGTCCGGGCGGCCACCTGGCCCAGGTGGACACCCCCGAGCGACTGCTTGGCGCGCCGGTCGACGACTACGTTCGCGACTTCGTCGGCTTCGACCGCGGCATCAGGCGGCTGTCCTTCTTCCCCGCGGCCGGGCTGGACCTCGCGACCGACACGGTGCTGCCTGTCGGCACCTCGCACGCCGACGCCATCTCGGCCGCCAGGCTAGCCGGAGAGCAGTGGCTGCTGGTTGTCGATGCCAGCGGCCGGCCGCTGGGCTGGGCCGCGGTGACTGACCTGGAGCCGGGCGGGGGGAGCGCGGTGCTCGCAGACACGGGCCTCGCCGCGGTCGGTCACACCTTCCAGCCTGACAGTGACTCGCTGCGGGCCGCGCTCGACGCGACGATCCTGTCCCGGACCGAGCGCGCTGTTGGGGTCGACGCGGCTGGCCGGGTCCTCGGGACGACGAGCTACGAGCGGCTCCGCGAGGCCATCAGGGCGGCCGAGGACGCTGCTGACTCCGCCGGTGGCCAGATCCAGCAGATCGCGAGCGGGGCGACCTGACATGCAGTGGTCATGGATACCGCAGAACTGGACGATCATCTGGCAGTACACGCTCGACAACGCGCTGCTTGGCCTGCTGCCGCCCCTGATCGGGCTGGCCATCTCGCTTCCGGTGGGGATCTCGTGCGCCGCAACGCGATGGCTGTATCCGCCGGTGCTGGGCCTCGCGAACGCCGTGTATGCAATCCCGACGCTCGCGGTTTTTGTCGTGCTCATCGACTACACCGGTCTCGGCGACGTGACCGTGATCATCGCCCTCACGCTTTTGTCGCTCTGCGTATTGATCCCGTCGGTGGTGGACGGGCTGCGGAACGTCCCGGAGCCGGTGCGTCAGGCCGCGACGGCCATGGGGTTCACCCAGGTGCGACGGATGATCCAGGTGGAACTGCCCCTCGCGGTGCCGGTGATCATCGCGGGGATGCGCGTGGCGGTGGTGTCGAGCATCAGCCTGGCGAGTCTTGGTTACCTGATCGGCGTGCTCGGCTTTGGTTACTTCTTCATCGACGGCGAGCAGCGTGACTACCCGACCGAGATCTATGCCGGGTTCTTCCTCACCATCCTGCTGGCCATCCTGTGCGACCTGGTGATCGTCGGCGCGCGGACGCTACTGACTCCCTGGGCGCGTGGCCACCGCGCGACTGCCAGCACGATGAGGGCGACACCCACGGTGACGGGCGTGCAGTCATGAGTTTCCTCACCTTCGCTTGGGACTGGCTCAAGTCGCCGCAGCAGTGGCAGGGCCACGGCAGCATTCAAGTCCGGCTACTGCAGCACCTCGGCTACACCGGCCTGTCGCTCCTAGTCGCCGCCCTCATCGCCCTGCCACTCGGTCTGCTGATCGGCCATTACCGCCGAGGCGGCTTCGCCGTCGTCAACGTGACCAACATCTGGCGAGCCGTCCCGACGCTTGGTCTGCTGATCCTGGTCGTGGTCAGCTTCGGCCTGACGTTCTTGAGCTGGCTGATCCCGCTTGTGGTGCTCGCTATACCGCCCATCCTGGTCAACACCTACGAAGGAGTGGCCGGGGTCGACCCGGAGCTGAAGGACGCCGCTCGCGGTATGGGCATGACGGGCTGGCAGTTGCTCTGGAAGGTGGAGGTGCCGGTCGCAGTCCCGCTCATCATGCTGGGCCTGCGTACTGCAGCGATTTTTGTCGTGGCGACCGCGACGATCGCCGCGCAGCCAGGCTTCGGCGGCCTCGGCCGCTACATCATCGACGGGCTGGCGTCCAACAACTACGGCGAGGTCGCCGGAGGGGCCGCTGTCATCGTCGTACTCGCACTAGTCATCCAGGCCGTGTTCGTAGGCCTGCGGCGGCTGGTAGTACCAACGGGCCTGCGCCTGCAGGCTCGCAGCTCCCGATAGGAATGCCTGTTCCGCTCGGATGGAAGGAAATCCCACATGTTGAGACCTAACCTGACGCTGCGAGGCGGCGCGGTCATCGCTATCGCTGCGACAGCATCCCTCGTGCTCGCTGCCTGCGGCAGTTCTAGCCCTTCGTCGAATCCGCTATCCGGCAGCTCCGGCGCGGGCACCGTCGTCATCGGCTCCGCGAACTTCCCGGAGAACGAGCTGCTCGCCGAGATCTACTCGCTCGCTCTCAAGGCGAATGGCGTCAAGGTCACGGACAAGTTCAACATCGGTTCGCGCGAGGTCTACTACCCCGAAATCAAGAAGGGCGCAGTCTCGATCATCCCTGAGTACAACGGCACGCTGCTGACGGTCATCCTCGACCCTAAGAGCACCGCTCACACCACCGATCAGGTCAATGCGGAACTAAAGACCCGCTTGCCGTCGAGCATGGAGATCCTCCCCTCGTCGGCCGCACAGGACAGCGACTCGGTGACGGTGAGTCAGCAGTTTGCCACCGCGCACCACCTGACCAGCTCGTCGTCGATCGCTGACCTCGCGCCCTTCGTGAGCTCCATGATCTTCGGCGGACCGCCGGAGTGCGCGACGAGGTCCGACTGCATCCCCGGATTCAAGACGAACTACGGCCTGACCTTCAAGAGCTTCAGCCCGCTCGACGAGTCCGGGCCGATCACAATCAAGGCCCTTCAGGACGGCACGGTGCAAGCGGCCGACATTTTCACAACCACGCCGCAGATCGCCACCGACCACTTCGTCACCCTCGCGGATCCGAAGTTCAACTTCGCCGCGCAGAACGTGACACCGCTGGTGTACAAGCCGGCCATGACGTCGACGATCGTGGACACGCTCAACGCAATCTCGGCCAAGCTGACGACGGCGGCCCTGCTCCAGATCGACACCGCCGTCATCGTCAACCACGACAGCTACCAGGCGGTCGCCCAGGGCTGGCTGAAGGCCGAGGGGCTGCCAGGCGGCGCCTGATCGGCAGCTGACAAGCCGTACGGCGGCCGGTCCCGAGGCTAGGGCCGGCCGCCGTCGGTCAGCTGCTGCGGAGGTGACATGACTTCCGGCTACCGAGTGCTTTTCGTCTGTACCGGCAACACCTGCCGGTCGGTCATGGCCGCGCAGGTGCTGCGCCGCGAGCTAGCCGACGCTGGCCTGCCAGCCGAGGTTGCCAGCGCCGGTCTGCGCGTGAGGGAGGTAGGCCAGCCGGCCGATCCGCGCGCCCAGGAGGTGCTGCGCCAGCACGGGTACCCGGTCGTTCACCAGACCCGGCAGTTTGAGCCGGCCATGCTCGCCAGCCATGACCTGGTCATCGGGCTGGACAGCATGCACGTGTCGGTCCTGCGGCATGTCGCGCCGGACCGCGATACGGCGGCGAGGATCAGGCTCCTCGGCAGCTTCGACCCGGGTGCCGGCGCAGGCTGGGACGTGCCTGACCCCGTGACGGGCACGGTTGCCGACTACGAGCGGGCGCTCGCTCTGGTTCGGTCGGCCATGCCGGGCGTGGTGGACACCGTCCGGTCAGGCATCCAGGGCATCGTCAGACCTTCGTAACGAACGTGAGCGGCTGGCCGGTCACCGCCGCGACCGTTCGGAAGTCGCGGTCGTCACACAGCACAATCAGCCGCTCCCGCTCGGCAGTCGCGGCGACGAGCAGGTCAACGGGGCCGGCTGAGCGATGTTCCCCGGTCTCGGTAAGCAGCTGCTGGATCTCGGCCGCGCGATCGAAGCACCGATCACCCATTGGCACCCAGCCAAACAGATCATGCAGGAGCCGTTGCTTTTCCAGCCGGTCTGCCAGGGACCTGGCCGAGTACAGGAACTCCAGCTCGACAACGGGGCAGATCGCAATCACGCCAGCGGTGAGCTGATCGGACCAGGCCTCCCGGAGCTTGTCCTGCAGGATGCGGAAGAGTCCTGAGGTGTCGATGAGATAGAGAGCCGGCGTCACCTGCGGTATGCAGCCTTATTGCCGAGGAACTCGTCGAAGTCCCCGCGGTCGGCCATCTCGCCGAGCCTGGCCATGGCGCGCAGCCGTGTGAGGCGCTGTCCCACCTCCCGCAGCGCCGCGTTCACGGTGTCCTTCTTCGTCGTGGTTCCGAGCACTTCGGCTGCGACCGCGAGTGCTTCCTGGTCGATCTCGATGGGCGTCTTCACCATAGCCACGGACGTGCCTCCCTCCAGCTGCAGTTCATCGAGGACGAGGATATCGCAGATATCTTGATCGGATATCCAGATGATTTGCGACAAGCAGATCTTCTACTGCCCGGTCTGTCGTGGCCCGGGTGCCGCCGGACGGTAGATGATGAGGGCCATGACAATGCAGTCACAACTGGCGGGCGCACGGCCCGTGCGGGCGCCTCGCGGAACGTCACTGAGCTGCCGGGGCTGGCCGCAGGAGGCGGCGCTGCGGATGCTCATGAACAACCTGGACCCCGAGGTTGCCGAGCATCCGGATCAGCTCATCGTGTACGGCGGATCGGGCCGGGCGGCCCGGAGCTGGGATGCGTTCGACGCCATCGTCGCGTCGCTGCACGACCTGGCCGGTGACGAGACGCTGCTGGTCCAGTCGGGCAAGCCCGTCGGCGTCGTGCGCACGCACGAGTGGGCCCCGCGGGTGCTGATCGCGAACTCCAACCTGGTGCCGCAGTGGGCGACCTGGGAGGAGTTCCGCAGGCTTGAGGCCGCGGGCCTCACTATGTTCGGCCAGATGACCGCCGGCTCGTGGATCTACATCGGCACCCAGGGCATCCTGCAGGGTACGTACGAGACGTTCGCGGCGGTCGCTGCGAAGCGCTTCGGCGGCTCGCTGGCCGGCACCATCACGCTCACCGCCGGTCTCGGCGGGATGGGCGGCGCCCAGCCACTGGCGGTCACCATGAACGGCGGCGTCGTCATCTGCATCGACTGCGACCCGTCCAGGATCAGCCGCCGCATCGAGCACGGCTATCTCGACGAGCAGGCGAGCGGCGTCGACGACGCGGTGCGGCGGGCGGTCACCGCTGCGGAGGCGGGCAGGCCGCTGTCCATCGGACTGCTCGGCAACGCCGCCGACCTGGTC
The DNA here is from genome assembly GCA_035631375.1 of Streptosporangiaceae bacterium. Classification (GTDB taxonomy): domain Bacteria; phylum Actinomycetota; class Actinomycetes; order Streptosporangiales; family Streptosporangiaceae; genus JAJYUU01. Next base: position 41,803 of record DASQIW010000091.1, on the reverse strand, counting down.
CCGCAGTTGCTCCGGATGGACGCGCCGATCAGCGTGGTGACCGATCAGACCTCCGCGCACGACCCGCTCACGTACTTGCCGCGGGGGGTGCGGTTCGAGGACATGGCGGCCCTGCGGGTCGAGGACCCGGCCGGCTTCACAGCCAGGGCGCGCGAGTCGATGGCCGAGCACGTCGCGGCGATGGTCGGATTCCAGGACGCGGGCGCCGAGGTGTTTGACTACGGCAACTCGATCCGCGGCGAGGCGCAAGTCGCGGGGTACGAGCGCGCGTTCGCCTTTCCCGGCTTCGTACCCGCCTATATCAGGCCGCTGTTCTGCGAGGGGAAGGGCCCGTTCCGGTGGGCCGCGCTGTCCGGCGATCCCAGCGACATCGCCGCGACCGATCAGGCAATCTTGGACCTGTTCCCCCGCAACGAGTCCCTGGCCAGGTGGATCCGGCTGGCCGGCCAGAAGGTGCACTTCCAGGGCCTGCCCGCGCGCATCTGCTGGCTGGGTTACGGCGAGCGGCACCTGGCAGGGCTGAGGTTCAACGAGATGGTCCGGCGCGGCGAGGTCGCGGCGCCGATCGTGCTCGGCCGTGACCACCTGGACTGCGGCTCGGTGGCCTCGCCGTACCGGGAGACCGAGGCGATGGCTGACGGGAGCGACGCGATCGCCGATTGGCCCCTGCTGAATGCCCTGGTCAATGCGTCATCCGGAGCGTCGTGGGTGAGCATCCACCACGGCGGCGGCGTCGGCATCGGCCGATCGATCCATGCCGGTCAGGTGTGTGTCGCGGACGGCACCGAGCTGGCCGACCAGAAGCTGGAGCGCGTGCTGACCAACGATCCCGGCATGGGCGTCATGCGCCACGCGGACGCCGGATACCCGCGAGCCAGCGAGGTCGCGGCCGAGCGGGGTGTCCGCGTCCCGATGCACGCGGACTTCGGCGAAGCCCCGGCGCAGCCGGGTGTCCGCAGGTCTACGGGGAAGTAGTCCGCCGGCGCCGTCCTCGGCAGGCAGACTCAGTACTGAGGGAACTCCGTCGGTCGGCTGCGACCGAACCGGTAACAGGGATCAGCGGGCGGGAGAGGGGAGCGGGGGGCGGAAACCGCGACGATGTTTGCCGACTTGTGGGCGGAGCTGCTGCCGGTGGGCCGGGACGACCGGACCGGCGGGTACCGGCGCTACTCGTGGACCGAGCCCGACGCAGCGTGCCGGGGCTGGTTCGCGCGGACGGCGACGGGGCTAGGGCTGCGGACAGACTGTGACGGCAACGGAAACCTGTGGGCCTGGTGGGGGCGGCCGGGCGAGCGACCAGCGGTCGTCACCGGCAGCCATCTCGATTCGGTACCGGATGGCGGCGGCTACGACGGACCGCTCGGAGTCGTGTCCGCGTTCGCCGCGATCAGCCGGCTGCGCGCAGACGGCTTCCGACCGGCCCGCCCGATCGCGGTCGCAGCCTTCACCGAGGAGGAAGGCGCCCGGTTCGGCGTCGCCTGCCTGGGCAGCCGGCTGCTGACCGGCGCCATCGACGCTCCGGCCGCCCGGCAGCTGCGCGATCGCGACGGAGTCAGCCTTGCCGACGCGATGTTCGCGGCCGGGCGGGATCCGGCCCAGCTCGGGCCGGACGAGAAGCTGCTCGCGCAGCTCGGCGCCTACGTCGAGCTGCACATCGAGCAGGGCAGCGCGCTCGCCGCGCTGGGTGCAGCCGTGGGCGTGGCCGATGGCATCTGGCCACACGGCCGCTGGCGGCTGGACTTCAGCGGCCGCGCCGACCACGCCGGCACCACAAGGCTCGCTGACCGTCGCGATCCGATGCTGCCGCTCGCGACGAGCGTGCTGGCCGCCCGCGCGGCTGCCGAGCGGTGGGGCGCACTCGCCACGATCGGGAAGGTCAGTGCCGAACCGGGCGCTGCCAACGCCATCAGCGCGGAGGTCCGCGCCTGGCTCGACGCACGGGCGCCGGACGACGCCACCCTCGAGAGGGTGGTCGCCGACGTGTGGGCAGCTGCTGAGGAATCGGCCGGCCAGAACGGAGTACAGGTCAGCCGGCGCCAGGAGTCTGTCACCCCCGCGGTGAGCTTCGATGCCGGGCTGCGCGACCGGATCGCCGCGGTGCTGGGCGCGGCGGGCATTCCCGCGCCCGTGCTCGCGACGGGGGCCGGACATGACGCAGGCGTACTGGCCGGCCGCATCCCGGCCGCGATGCTGTTCGTGCGCAACCCGACCGGCGTATCGCACTCGCCCGCCGAGCACGCCGACCCGGCAGACTGCGAGGCCGGTGTCGCGGCACTGACGGCGGTCCTCGAGAACCTGGCGGGCAGATGACCGCCAGGAGCTGGCTGGCCGAGCTGGCCTGGTCGCCCGCGCTTGGCCTGCGTACCGACGTGCTCATCGAGGCTTCTGGCGATCGCATCACGCGGGTTACCCCGGACGTTTCCGGTCCGGCATCCGCGGGCGCGACGCGACTGACCGGACTGACCATGCCAGGTCTCGCTAACGCGCACTCGCATGCCTTTCACCGGGCGCTCCGTGGCGTGACCGAGACAGTGCGCGGCACGTTCTGGACCTGGCGCGAGCGGATGTACGAGGTCGCTGACCGGCTCGACCCCGACAGTTACCTCGACCTGGCCACGGCTGTGTATGCCGAGATGGCACTGGCCGGAATCAGCTGCGTGGGCGAGTTCCACTATCTGCACCACGGACCAGGCGGAAGGCCGTACGCCGACCCGAACGCGATGGGCCAGGCGCTGATCGAGGGTGCTCGCCGGGCCGGCATCCGAATCACTCTGCTCGACACCTGCTACCTGTCCGGCGGCTTGTCCGCTGACGGCCGGCAGCAGCCGCTCGAGGGGACTCAGCTGAGGTTCGGCGACACAGGCGGCGCCGGGTGGGCGGCCAGGGTGGACGCGCTCGGACCGGACGCCGCCGGCAGGATCACCGGACACGCACGACTGGGCGCGGCGATCCACTCGGTTCGCGCTGTCCCGCCTAGTCAGATGCCCGACGTCGCGATCTGGTCGCACCGGTACGGGGCGCCGCTGCACGTGCACGTATCTGAGCAGCTCGCAGAGAACCGGGCCTGCCTGGCCGCGCACCGGGCCACACCCGCCGAGGTGCTCGCCGACGCCGGGGCGCTGGGGCCGCGCTCCACAGCCGTTCATGCGACCCACGTCATCGCGAGTGACATCGAGCTGCTGGGCGGCAGCCGTTGTTACGTCTGCATGTGCCCGACGACCGAGGCAGATCTCGCCGACGGGATCGGCCGGGCTAGAGCGATAGCCGACGAGGGCAGCCCGCTGACGCTGGGCAGTGACAGCCACGCCGTGATCGACCTGCTCGAGGAAGCTCGCCGCGTCGAGCACGGTGAACGGCTCATCAGCGGCGAACGGGGTCACTTCTCGGCGGGCGAGCTGGCGGCTGCAGCCTCGACGGTCGGGCACGCGAGCCTGGGCTGGCCGGAGGCAGGCGAGCTAGCCGCCGGGGGGCTGGCCGACTTCGTCACCATCGCGCTGGACTCGCCGCGGACCGCGGGCGCGCCGACGGCAGCCGCATTGGACGCGGTTATCTTCGGCGCGTCGGCTGCCGACGTTCGATCCCTGGTCGTGGGTGGTCGCGACGTGGTGGCCGATGGGCAGCACCTGCTCGTCCCTGGCGTCTCCGTCGCCCTGGCGGCCGCGATCACCAGGGTATCGGGCTGAGCTCTAACTCCTGCTCAGGTTCAGTGCGCCGGTTACCCGCCAAGAGCGGGTGGCAGCCCTGAGCAGATGCTTGCGCCAGCATTGCGAGACTGAACCTTGCTTGCCCCGCTGGTCGGGCCCGGGTTCGCCGCGGTCACCGTGCCTCCGCCGGAAGTGCCGGTCTTGCCCTTCGACGCGGTCGCGCTCGGGGCGGGCTGGGTGACCTTGGGCAGCTGCACGCCGGTGAAGTTAGCCCCGAGGATCAGAGTGACCGGGCCAGGTCTGCCTGTCTGCGAGACCTCTTCGGGCAGCGTGTTCTGCCCGCCTGGGAAGGACGTGAGAGCCGTCCCGACCGTATAGGCGGCGTCCGCCTGTGCTGTGCCCGCATAGTCCACGGTCGTGGTCGCGCTGTAGGGCGCGTCGCCGGTGCCGACGACGCGGAAGCCCAGCGCGCGAAGCTTCTGCGCGGTGCGCGCGGCCAGCCCCGGCTGGCCAGTCGCATTCAGGACCTTCACCCGGACTTCGCTGTGCGGCTGGACGGGGAGCGCGCCGGTCCACAGCTGTCCCGTTCTGATCATCTCGAACAGCACGTCGTCCTGCGGCTGGACGGGCATCAGGTGGGCCGACAGGCCAGGGAAGGTGTCCGTCGTCGTCGGCATCGTGAGCATCGTCACATTCTGCGACTTGAGGTGGGCCAGCGACTGCGCCAGGCGCATGAGCGAGGTGACCGAGCCCAGTCCCTGGTCGACCGTCAGCGCCCTGGTGGCCGTTTCGGCGATGCCGAGGAGCGCCGGGGCGTTGGAGACCAGGCCAATCTTGTTGACCTTCTGCACGACGGAGGCGATGAAGGCCTGCTGCAACTGGATCCTCGGCAGGTCGCCTCCCGCGTCGGGTCCGCCCAGACTGTGCCGGGCTCGCACGTACGCCAGCGCCTCGCTGTAGTTGACCATGTGCTTGCCCGGGCTCAGGTTCAGGTTCGCCTGCTTGTCGTGGTAGCCCGGCCCCGGCGGCACGCACACCTCGACGCCGCCGAACTCTCCCACCATCGTCCGGAAGGAGTTGAAGTTGAACTCCACGACATGGTCGAGCGTGATGCCGGTGAGGGCCTCTACCGTTTGCACCGCGCAGGTGGGGCCGCCGATGTTCAGCGCGCCATCGATGATCGCACCGGGCGGGTACGGCTGAGCCGGCCAGGTGCCCGTGCCGACGTAGGCCCTTTCCTTGCAAGCCGGCTGGTACACGAAGGTGTCCCGAGGGATGGACAGGATGGTCGCGTGGGTGTGCTTCGGGTCCAGGTGGATCAGCAGCAGGTTGTCGGAGTTGCTGACGCCAGGGGTCGCATCGAAGCCGAAGTTGCCCCGCTGGCCGAGTCGGGTCTGTGATCCGAGGACCAGGATGTTCAGGGATCCGTAGACGGTCTGGCCGGACAGGTGGCCGACGGTCACCTTCTGGATGTTGCTGCTGAGCTGGTGGTAGACGACGAACCCGCCGATCCCCACCACGACGGCCACGACCGCGACGAGCGTGGCCGCGATGTAGCCGATCTTGGCCGGCAGCGACTTGCGGCCCCAGCGCCCGCGGCTCGGGGGCCTGCCTCGGCCGGGGGGACGACCCGGCGGCCAGCCAGCCGGATACGGGCGCTCCGGGCCCCTGTCATGCGGCGAGTAGTACAGCGACGGTCGGCCACCAGCTGAACCGCCGCCCTGCATCTGCCCTCCGCCTACTCGTCACCGCCCGCCGGGTTGCATGCTAGCGGCTGGACGGCGATGATTCGGCGGTCTTTGCGACCGGCATACGATCTTCTGACGGCTCTATCCCTTGCTGACCGCTGCTAGCTGGCTGATCAGGGAGCGTACTGCAGCCGTCACTCTCGTAACGTCGTCGGTACTGAGCAAGTCGAGGAGTGCGCCCCGCAGCACAGCGAGCACGAGGGTGCGCTCGGCAAGCCCGACTGGGGTGTCGCGTACTTCCGCCGGCTGTACATCCGACAGGAGGGCCAGCCAGTCCTCGACGCTGTCCCGCGCGAATCCTGCCCAGGGCCCGGCCGGCTGGCTGAGGCTGCGGGCGTATCCGTCGAGCCACAGGCGCAGCAGCGGGCGGCGCGACTCCTCGGCCAGGTAGGACCAGATCCGCATAGCCGCCTCACGCAGCGTGTCGCTGGCAGGGGCGCCAATTCGGCGGAGCTCTGCCAGCAGGGCGACTTCCTCGGCTCTGGACTTGCCGAGCAGTGCCCTGATCAGCCCGTCTTTACTCCCGAACAGATAGATGAGGACCCGTGGGCTCGATCCGATAGCGGCGGCTATCGGCCGGAGCGTGATGTCGGTCCGGCCGCGCTGGATGGCGTATTGGTAGGCGAGATTGAGCAGCTCCGCCCGGCGGGCCGACGGCGGCGGTTCCGGCGCAGGGGCCGGGTTGCTAGCCATCTCTGTACTATGCCAGACTGAAACAGTCGTTTCAGTTGAGTTCTGACGGGAGGCACGATGGCCTCGATGGACGCTCCGCAGGTTCGCATCAGGCTCGCTGACCAGCCCGGCGATCTGGGCTGGATGATCCAGGCACACGGCGAGGTGTATGCCGCCGAGTACGGCTGGGACTCGAGCTTCGAAGCGCTGGTAGCGCGGATCGTCACGGACTTCGCCTCCGCGCACGACCCGGCTAGGGAGGCGGGCTGGATCGCGGAGCTCGATGGTCAGCGCGCAGGGTGCGTTCTGTGCGTGGCCGCGGACATCCAGACGGCAGAACTGCACACCCTGCTGACGCTGCCCGCTGCGCGCGGCTTCGGCATCGGCAGCGCACTCGTCCGGACCTGCATGGACTTTGGCCGCGCCGCCGGCTACGGCCGGATGGTGCTGTGGACCAACAGCGTGCTCGTCGCGGCGATCCGGATCTACCTAGCCAGCGGTTTCCGGCTGACCGGCGAGGAACCGCACCGCAGCTTCGGCGCGGACCTGGTCGGCCAGACCTACGCAGCCGACCTCGTCACCGCTCCTGCGGTCTGACGCGTTCGGCGAAGTGCCACCGGTGCCCCTCGGTGTCGAGGGCCTCATAGCGCCGGTCGCCCCAGAACATGTCCTGCAGCGGCATGACGATCTGCGCACCCTCCGACACGGCCCTGTCGTAGTGGCTGTCGACATCGTGCACGTACACGTTCACCATGGCCGTGGGCGCCCCGCCGTCGAGCGGGCTGCGGAGGCCATGGTGCTCCGGCCCGGCCCGGCCGATCATGACCACGCCGTCGCCGATCTCCAGCCAGGCGAGCATTCCGTCGGGGTGCTCCATCCGTGACTCTCGGCGTTCGACGAGGCCGAACGCCCTGGTCAGGAAGTCCAGCGCGGCCGCCTCGTCCCGGTAAGCAAGTCGCGGATAGATGGCGGGGCTGCGACGATGCTGTGCCACATCGGCTGCCCCGGTGATCGCCGTCATGAGACGGGCCTTCTGGAGAGCCAGGACCTCCGGGTCGGGAGGATCGTCGGGCAGCAGCCGGTCGGGGCGCGACCGCCGGAGGGGCTCCAGGTCGTCGGTCATCTTTCACCTCCCGGATCGCACGGAGTGAGCGGCACGTGGGTGACGGGGTCACATTCCTCGGTCAGTGCGGCCAGGCGGGCCCGGCCCCGGCTGAGACGGGAACGCACTGTGCCCACCGGTATGCCGAGGGCCAAGGCTATCTCGTCGTAACTCAGGTCCTCCCAGGCGAACATCAACAGAACCTGTCGCTCGGCTGCGGGAAGCGTCCCGAGGGCGTGGGCGACGCGGGTCCACCGGGCACCGGCGTCGACCGCCGCCACCGCCCGCTCCGCCGGATCGTCGGCGAGCCCGCGATCGGCGGACAGCCGGGCAATGGCGCGGAGCCTCCGCCCCTCGCTCCGGTGATGCTTGGCCACCACATTGGCGGCGATGCCGTACAGCCAGGGCCTGGCCGAGTCCCGGTCCCGCTCGAACGCTGATCGCCGCTCGAAGGCGATCCGGAAAACCTCCAGCAGCAGGTCCTCGGCCTCAGCCGGGTGGACGCGGCGGGCCAGGAATCGGAGCAGCGTTGATCCGTGCCGGTCGAAGATGGCGCCGAAGACCCCAGGCGCCTCCAGCGACTCGGCGATCACGACGCCGTCTGACTCCTCCACACTCCACTATTTCCCGTTCCTTCGGTCGGAGTTCGTGAAGCTGCCCGACTGGGAACCGGGCGCTGGCAGCGGGGAAGAGCAAGTACCAGACCGGATGCCAGAGGAGGCAACAGCCGTGACAATCACGCAGATCCAGGAGGGCGAGCCGTTCGAGCTGTCCGGCCGAATCGTCGGGCTGGCCAGGGAGACGGGTCGTGCCGTTCTTGTGGACAGAAGCAGCTGGAGTGCGCCGTGGCGCATCGACGGCTACACGATCGAGTCGTCGGAGCTGGGCGGACCGCCCCTTGACATCAGCGAGCGGCATCCGGACGCTGATGAGTTTCTGTATCTGGTCTCCGGCCGCATCAGGGTCAGGCTCGAGCTGGCGGCGGGGGATGTCGAAGCGGAAGTGGGCCCGGGCCAGTGCCTGGTCGTGCCTCGGGGCACCTGGCACCGGATCATCGTCGATGAGCCGGGACAGCTGATCAACGTGACGCCCGGACCGGGCGGCCAGAGTCGGCCTGCGGACCACCGGGACTGACGCTCAGCGGTCTGTGGCACCATGCCCGGGTGAGCGTGCTCATCACGAACATCGGCGAGCTGGTCACCAACGTGCCGAGAGACGCGGTCAGTGTTGCCTCGCCCGGGCCGTTCGAGGCGATGGCAGGGGCCGCACTGGTGCTCGACCAGGGCCTCGTCGCGTGGACCGGCCCCGCCTCGCGGACTCCGGCGGCTGACGAGGTGGTCGACGCCGCGGGCCGGGCTGTGCTGCCGGGATTCGTCGACTCGCACGCGCACCTCGTGTTCGCGGGCGAGCGCAGTGCCGAGTTCGCGGCGAGGATGGCGGGCCAGCGCTACACCGCTGGTGGCATCGCTAGCACGGTCGCGGCCACCCGCGGCGCTAGCGACGACACACTGCGAACCAATCTCGCCCGGCTCGCTGGCGAGCTGCTGCGGCAGGGCACGACCACCTTCGAGTGCAAGTCCGGCTACGGGCTGACCGTCGCCGACGAGGCGCGCTCGGTCGCGCTGGCGGCCGAGGTGACGCCCGAGGTCACCTATCTCGGCGCGCACGTCGTGCCGCCTGAGTTCAGCGATGACGCCGCCGCGTATGTGGACCTGGTCTGCGGCGACATGCTGGCCGCGTGCGCCCCGGCCGCGCGGTGGGTGGACGTCTTCTGCGAGCGCGGCGCGTTCGGCGCAGACGAGGCGCGGGCCGTCCTGCTGGCCGGCGAAGGAGCCGGTCTGCAGGCACGCGTGCACGCGAACCAGCTCGGCCTCGGGCCGGGAGTCCAGGTTGCCGTCGAGGCTGAGGCGGCCTCCGCCGACCACTGCACGTTCCTGTCCGATGCCGATGTGGACGCGCTGGCGTCATCAGGCGGGACGGTCGCCACGCTCCTGCCGGGCGTGGAATTTGCCACCAGGTCGCCGTACCCGGACGCCCGGCGTCTCCTGGACGCCGGGGTGACGGTGGCGATCGCATCCGATTGCAACCCCGGTTCCTGCTTTACCTCGAGCATGCCCTTCTGCGTGGCCCTGGCGGTGCGCGAGATGCGGATGACGACGGCGGAGGCGGTGTGGTCCGCAACCGCCGGCGGGGCGCACGCCCTGCGTCGTACCGATGTCGGCCATCTGGGCGCGGGCGCTCGAGCCGACCTGGTCATGCTCGATGCGCCGTCGCATGTCTACCTGGCTTACCGGCCTGGCGTGCCGCTGATCGCCGGCGTGTGGCAAGCGGGCGAGCGCGTGGCGTAGTGCCACGCCCACCAGAAAAGTAGGTCCAGGCCTATCGCGGCCGGCGGCCGGGCGGGGCAGGCTGATGCTGCCACGTGTGCGTCGGGCGAAGGCGAGGATCCGTCATGGGTCGAGGGTTTCAGGTGCTGCTCGCAGCGACGCTGGTGGCAGGACTGCTGGCGGCTTGGGCCCGGATCCGTGCCGACCGGGACGCTAACGACGTGCCGACGCATCTTCGCCACCTGGGTTGGACCCTGGCGCTCGCACTGCTGACCGTCAGTTTCCTCGCCACCTTGTCGGTCACGTTCGCGCCGTATGGCGCTCGTGCCTGGATGGTGGTAGTGGCAGTGGCGGTCGTGCTCACGTTCCGGCCATGGCTGGCGCCGCGCCTGGTGCCGGCGGGTCTGATCCTGCTGGGCGTGGCGGGCCTCGTGCTGGCCCGCGTATACGCCTACAAGATCGCCGGGTCGGAAGCCGTCCTACCTGCCCGCTTGATCGGCCCCGCCGGAGTCCGGGGCGGCCCCGTCCTGCCTAGCCCCGACGGTCCCCCGTTGGCTGCCAACTGGGGGACCGGGCAGTACCTTCTCCTGGCGCAGGCCTACATGTTCGTGTTCCTCGGCGGCTGGTTCGCGTGGCGCTCGGGCGATCTTGTGCTGGCCAAGGGCAGGCGCCTGCTCGGCCAGGTGAGCCTCCTCGCCCCACGGGCTCAGTTCCGAGCGCTGCTCATCCTCCCGGTCGCTCTCATGGCAGCCGAGCTCTGCATTCCCGGCGGGTTCCACAGCGCCGTCCCCGTCGGCGCTTGGTTCCTGATGTTCCTGGCCGCCGCGACCATCGTGCTCCGCTGCTGGCCCAGCACGGCCGCGCGGCTGGCGGTGACTGGCGTGCTGTTCCTGGGCCTGTCGGGCGTCGTACTGGCGATCACCTTCCAGGTCGGCACCGCGCCCAGCCAATACGGCCCGTTCGTACTCGCCGACCGAGGCTCGCCAGCACTGATCGTCGGGGAGGCTCTTGTGCTGCTGGGGCTCGGGGCCTGGCTCGTCCCGCAGACCTTCCAGTCAGCTAGGTGGCTGCTCGGGCTACCGCCCGACCTTGAGCTGACCAGGCAGGTGCAGCAGCTCACCGAGAGCCGGGCTGTCGTGGTGGATACGGCCGCAAGCGACCTGCGGCGGCTGGAGCGGGATCTGCACGACGGGGCGCAGGCCCGGCTCGTGGCGGTCGGCATGAGCCTGCGCGCCGCGGAGCGGCTGATCCCGGTGAACCCCGACGCGGCCGTTGCGCTGGTCGCCGAGGCAAGGGAAACGTCGGCGCGGGCGCTGACCGAGCTGCGGGAGCTGGTCCGGGGCGTGCACCCGCCGGTGCTGGCCGACCGGGGCCTGGCCGACGCGGTGCGCGCCCTCGCGCTCGACTGCCCGCTGGCGGTGCACACGCAGATCGACCTGCCCGGCAGGGTTCCCGCGCCAGTCGAGACGGCGTGCTATTTCGCTGTGGCCGAGCTGCTGACGAATGCGGCCAAGCACTCGGGGGCGCGGGATGCACGGATAGAGGTCAGGCACAGCGATGGAAGGCTGCGTATCGAGGTGACCGACTTCGGGCTCGGCAGGGCAGACCCCGCGGCCGGCAGCGGGCTGGCCGGTGTGGAGAAGCGGCTGGCCGCGTTCGACGGCATCATGGCGATCAGCAGCCCGGCCGGCGGGCCGACCATCGTGGTGCTGGAGGTGCCGTGCGCGTTGTCGTCGCAGAAGACCTCTACCTACTGAGGGACGGGCTCGTCAGGCTGCTCGAGGCGCACGGGCTGGAGATCGCCGACGCGGTCGGCGACGCGCCTTCGCTGGTCCGCGCGCTGCTTGCGGAGAGGCCGGATGTGGCCGTCGTCGACGTCCGGCTGCCGCCGACGTTCACCGACGACGGGCTGCGGGCGGCGATCGAGGCGCGGCGGGCGGTGCCCGGACTGCCGGTGCTCGTGCTGTCGCAGTACGTCGAGCAGCTCTACGCCAGGGAGCTGCTCGCCGACAAGGCCGGGGGCGTCGGATACCTGCTGAAGGACCGGGTGTTCAACGACGACCAGTTCGTGGATGCTGTCCGGTCGGTTGCCGCAGGCGGCACGGTCATGGACCCGGAAGTGGTGACCAAGCTGCTCGGCCGTCAGGCAAGGCAGGAGACGCTCGGCCGGCTGTCTGGCCGGGAGCGCGACGTGCTCGAGCTGATGGCGGAGGGCCGGTCCAACAGTGCGATCGCGCAGCGCCTGTTCGTCTCCGAGAAGGCCGTGAGCAAGCACAGCACCAGCATCTTCGCCAAGCTCGACCTGCCGCCGTCCGACGACGACAACCGCCGGGTCCTCGCCGTCCTCGCCTACCTCAACGGGTGAGCGGACGAGCAGAGCTGCTGTGGCTCAGCGGAGCTTGACGTGCCAGTGCCTGGTCGCCGGGTCCTGCACGCAGGGCAGGGGGGAGGCGGCCCAGCCGTAGATGCCCGAGGTGAGGCTCGTCCAGGACATGCTGAAGTTAGCCGGACCGGTCGGCATCATGACCCGGTCGACCAGCGGCACGCAGGAGGTGCCGACGCAGATCGACCCGGTGACCTCGACCAGCGCCCTGCCGCCAGCGGACGCGGCGTCTAGGACGGTCACCTGGCCGGTGATGGGATGGGATCCGAACGAGGGACAGGGACTCGTCACGTAAGCACAGGCCCTCGATGGTGTGCCGCTGAGAAGCGCCAGATAAAACCCGTCGACTGCGTCCTCCGGGGTGCTGAGGCCGGGGTGCACGTGAGCGCTCGGCAGCGCGGCCGCGCCGGCGACGCTCACGGGCAAGGGCATGACCACTCGGACGCTGGACCGTGCGCGACCGCTCAGGCCCGGTGCGGGCTGGCCGGTCGAGCTGCCGTGAGCGGAGGAAGGCCCGTGGGCCGCATTCCCGGCGGCCGGTCCGCTGGATCCGGCCGCGGGCGTCAGACTGGTGGTGCCGGCGCCGGCCGGCCGTGCCGAAAACGCGAAGAAGCGCAAGCTCGCCGCCACAGCGAGCAGCACAAAAGCCGCGACCAGCAGGGCGGAGCCAGCTTGCCGTCGGGGAATCCGCCGCAGAGTAATGCGCCGGAGATTGATGCGCCGGAGCGAAACCCGCATGACTTCCCTTCGAGGCCCGGCCAGTCCGGATGGCCCCGGGCCCAGGCGGCGAATGTACCGCCGCTGCCCTTGCCGTCAGATTGCGTAAAGACCAACACCCGGCGGCTTTTCAGCGAACGTAGCGGCCGCGGAACCGGATCAGCGGATCGCCCGCCTCGGCCGCATAGGGCACCGCGACCACCCGCGCGAGGAGCAGCAGGTGGTCGCCCGCCGGGATCCTTTCGGTGACCTCACACTCGAACGCCGCGAGCCCGCCGTCGGGGATCAGCGCGCCCGACCGTTCCCCCCGGCGATGCATCACGCCGTCCAGGAGGACCCGGGCACTTGGCCGGCCGGCCGATGCGAACCGCCCGGCGAGCACCCGCTGACCGGCCGCGAGCAGCGTGAGGGCGAACGGGTCCGCCCGGCTCAGCACCTCGGCCGGGTACGCGGACGCGATGAGTGAGACCAGCACCAGCGGAGGGTCGACGGACGCCGGGCAGCAGGCACTGACCGTCACGCCGATGTCGTCCCGGCCGTCGGCGATGGTCAGCAGCGTGACGCCGGCGGGCCACGCAGCGAGCGCCTCCAGGAAGCCCGGCGGCACCGCTACTCGAAGATCCAGGTGCCCGGCAGGGTTAGCGGGCCGTACGGAGACAGCCCGGCCCTCGCGGCCAGCTGCCAGGCCGGGCCCCAGGCGTCGGCGAGCAGGCTGGCGGCAATGGCAGCGGGGCTCTCACTGGAGGCCGCGGGCCGCAGCCGGTCGAGCGGGTTGACGCGCGGGAAGACGCGCAGCGGCGCCTCGGGCCCCAGGCCAGCCCGGCGCCGGGCGATCTCGACCGCCCGGTCCAGGCCGCCGAGCTCGTCGACGAGCCCGTTCGCGAGGGCGTCGGCGCCGCTCCAGATCCGGCCCCGCGCTACCTCGTTCACCTGCTCGGGGGTCATGCCCCGGCCGGTGGCAGCCTTCGCCGTGAAGTCGGCGTAGATGTGGTCGAGCCACTCGTTCACCAGCGTCCACTCGTCTTCGGAGAACGGCCGTAGCTGGGAGTACATCGCCGCGTGCGCGCCGTGGGTAATCCGGTCGCTGCTCACGCCGGCGCGGCCGATAGCCTCGCCGAGCACGGGCTTGCCGGTGATCACCCCGATCGACCCGGTGATCGTGCCCGGCTGGGCCACGATCACGTCCGCAGCCATGGAGATGTAGTAGCCGCCCGACCCTGCTACGTCGCCCATCGAGACGACCACGGGTGTGCCGGTAGCCCGGGCCCGGACGACCTCCCGCCAGATCGTGTCCGACGCGACGGCGGAGCCGCCCGGGCTGTTGACCCGCAGCACGATGGCGCGGCTGGCCGGGTCCTTCGCGGCTGCGCGGATCGCGCCGCCGACCGTGTCCGAGCCCATCGCGTTACCGGACAGCGGACCGCGGCCGCTGCGGCCCCGCCGGATCGGCCCGGTCGCATAGATGACCGCGATGCCCGGCTCGGGACTGCTCGGCATCGTCGTGAAAGCGTCGCGCGCCCGCTCGGCGAGCACCTTGCCGCGCTGGTAGCGGCCCAGGTACAGCAGGACAGCACCGGGACCGGCGTGCTTGTGCGCGTGTGCGTACACCTCGTCGCGGTAGCCGAGGTGGTCAACGAGGCCCTGGGTTTCCGCCCGGGCGGCCAGGAACGGCCCGGCGTCGATCAGCGAGCTGACCTTGTCCCTGGACAGCCCGCGCCGGTCGGCGATGGCCCCCACAAGCTGCTCGGTGACCGACGCGGTCAGCCGGTCCGTCGCCTGCCTGGCCGGCTCGGAGAAGCCGGTCTCGGTGAGCTGCTCGGCCGCGCTCTTGAATTCGTGCCGCTTGGCCACCTGGAAGTCAGCGCCGACCCGGTCGAGCACGCCGCGCAGGAAGAGCCGCTCCACCGCGATGCCCGTCAGCCCGAGGTCGCCGGACGGCTGAAGCCAGATCTGCTCGAACGCGGTCGCCAGGTAGTACTGGACGTTGCTCGCGGAGAACTCGCCGAACGACTCGGCCCAGGCGATGGTCGTCTTGCCCGCGGCGGCGAAGTCGGCGATGGCGCCGCGGAGTTCCTGGACCGCCGCGAGGCCGATGGGCTTCCCGCCGAGGCGCGCGACGAGGGTCGTGACCCTGGCGTCATCACGGGCCCGGCGGAGGCCGTCGAGGACGTCTGGCAGCGCCGTCCGGTTCCGGGCAGCGAACGCCCCGATCGGATCGGTTGGTCTGGTCTCGGCCAGGCCCTCGGTGAGATCGAGCTCCAGGATCAGCGGCGCGGTGCGCTGCTGGCGCAGCTGGGCGAGCCGCGCGGCAAGGGGTGAGGAAGGCATGGACACCAGCCTAAGCTCGCCTGCCGGCGGCGGCCGGCCGCACTAGCCGGTAGAACTGGAGGAACCTCCGGTAGGTTCCGGAGAGAGGCAACCGGGAGGCAAAGTGACCAGCGTGGCCCGGCGGCTGCGCTCGCCAGGAACGCCGGCGTCGGGATCGGCACGCTGTACCGGCACTTTCCGAGCCGCGAGGCGCTCGTCGACGCCGCCTTCCGCAGCGAGCTGGCCAGGCTGTGTGACGGCGTCCCCGGCCTGCTCGAGTCGTGGCCAGCCGACCAGGCGCTGCGCGCGTGGCTGTAGTTGTTCGGCTAGTACATGACCACCAAACGCGGGATGGCTGACGCGCTCCGCGCGGTCATCGCCTCCGGCGGGGACCCATTCGCCGAGAGTCGTGGCCGTCTCGCCGACCTGCTCATCGACGGCCTGCGCTATGGCGCGAACCGGGGGCACCATGGCTAGCCGCGACGGGAACGGCTGGGTCCGCTGCGAGCTCGGGCACCGCCACTGGGGCCGGTTCGGAGCGGCCGGGCTGCTTGCCTACGTGGCCGACGGGCCGGTCCTGCTCCAGCGGCGGACCTGGTGGAGCCATCACGGCGGCACCTGGGGCCTGCCCGGCGGAGCCCGCGACAGTCACGAATCCGCGCTGGCAGCGGCGCTGCGTGAGGCGCACGAGGAGTGTGGCGTACCATCCGGCGCGGTCCGGCAGCGGGCCGTGTTCACCGACGACCACGGCGGCTGGTCCTACACCACCGTGCTGGCCGAGGCTGAGGAGCCGTTCGCCGTCCGCTCGGACAACGACGAGTCCGACGAGGTGGCGTGGGTGGCGGCCGGCGCGGTCCGCCGCCTCGCCCTGCATCCGGGCCTCGGCGCGCACTGGTCGCTGCTGAGCTCCGAGCTATCGCCAGTGACGATCATCGTCGACAGCGCGAACGTGGTCGGTTCGCGGCCCGACGGCTGGTGGCGGGATCGGATCGGCGCCACGGTGCGGCTTTCCGACCAGCTGGCTTCCCTGGTAACGGGCGGGTTGACCGAACTGCCCGACGGCATGGCCCCATCTGCGTCTGGGGTGTCCCCGGGGGACACGCCGACCCGGGCCAGCCACCGACCGCTCGACGGCGGCAGCGGTGAGCTCGCGCGGATGGGAGACGGCGTGACCACGCTGCGGTGGCTGCCGGAGGTCGTGCTCGTCGTCGAGGGCCAGGCCAGGCCTGCGGCGGATACCGCAGACGGCCCCGTTCGCGTGCTGGCGGCCCCGGCAGCGGGCGACGACACGATCGCTGTGCTGGCGGCGCACACGCCTGGCCGCCGGGTGGTGGTGACTGCCGACCGGGAGCTGCGGCAGCGCTGCGCGGCGGCGGGCGCGTCGGTAGCGGGTCCTGGGTGGCTACTCGGCCAGCTGTAGCTGGCGCGGCAGATGACCGAATGGGCACATGTCCGTGACGGAACGGACATGATGAGTGCTGACTGCGTCCGGGCCAGGAGAGGATCGCGGCGTGCCGCAGCCAGCTCTCTTCGAGCCACTGCGCCGGTGGGATCCGGAGCAGGTGGGTGGCTACACGCTGCTCGGCCGGCTCGGCGCTGGCGCGATGGGGCAGGTTTACCTGGGCCGGTCCGCGGCCGGCCGGCTGGTCGCGGTGAAGACCATCAAGGCAGAGCTAGCCGACGAACCCGATTTCCGGACGCGGTTCGGTCAGGAGGTCGCCGCGGCCAGGCGGGTCAGCGGCGCGTTCACAGCGGCGGTGGTCGCCGCCGACTCAGAGGCGGACATCCCGTGGCTGGCCACGGTCTACGTGCCGGCGCCCTCGCTGAGCCAGCTCGTCATCGCGTGCGGCCCGCTGCCCGGAGCTGCCGTTCAGTGGCTCGCGGCCGGCTGCGCCGAGGCGCTCGAGTCGATTCACGGCGCCGGCCTGGTACACCGCGATCTCAAGCCCTCCAACGTGCTGGTCTCGCCGGACGGACCGCGGGTGATCGACTTTGGCGTCGCGAGGGCCGTTGAGCGGATCGCGCTCACGGTGACCCGAGGCGGCGTCGGCACGCCCGCTTACATGGCGCCCGAGCAGGCCAGGGACACCCGGCAGGCGACCTCCGCCAGCGATATCTACGCGCTCGGCGCCACGATGCTGTTCGCGGCCACCGGCCGGGCGCCGTACCAGGGCGAGACGGTCATGGACGTGCTCGTCCAGCTGGCCACCGGTCCGCCCGATCTCACCGACGTGCCGGCCGATCTCACCGGGATCGTCGAGGCGTGCCTGGAGCGCGACCCGCGCAACCGTCCGACCTCGGCGGCGCTGCTCGCTCAGCTCGCGCCGGAGCTCGCGGCCACCGGGCAGCAGGGAGCTGCTCCGCTCCCGTCTGAAGCTCTCGCCTTGATCGAGGAGTACCGCACGCTGTCGCGTGCGCCGGTGCCTCAGGGCACGGGAACGCCGGCCAGCGGACCCGCCAGGGTGGCGGCGGACCAGACAATCGGCTCACAGCCAGGGCTCGCCCGGGTGGCCAGGCCGGTCCGTAGCGCCGGGCAGGGGCGCGCCCGAGTGTGGCTGTCGCGCGGCCGCAAGCCCGCTGCGGCCGTCGCGGTGGTGCTCGCCCTGGTCGCGGCCAGCTGGCTCGCGGGCCGGTTCACCGCGGGCGCGGGCACGGCATCCGGGCGCCCGACCGCGACGAGTAGCAGTTCCGGCGCGGGAGCTTCGGGCCGAGCGGCACAGTCTCAGCTCGGGCCCGTCATCGCGGCGCCGCCCCCGCCGGGTGGCGGGTCCGGCGGTGGCCAGAACCCGCCGCCGTTCCGGACGCTGGCCGATGCGGCTCCCGGCATCCCGGCGATCGGTGTCAGCCAGCCAGCCGGCGATCCAGACACCGTTTTCGTCGTTCGCGGGCAGTGGTGGCCGGCGGGTAAGCCGGTGACGATCACGCTGGTGGGCGTCGGTACCTCGCCGGTGCACCCGATCGCCGACCAGGACGGCAGCTTTAACTACGCGATCAACCAGGGTCACGAGTTCTTCGCCGGCCTCCCGGCGGCCGGCACCTACACGCTCCGGGTGACCGACGCCGCTGGTGCGAGCGCGGAGGCCAGATTCGAGGTGACCTGACGCAGGCGGCTCACCTGACCTGCGTCCACCACAGATCCTCCTGCCGCGAGCACCAGGCGGGATCGTGGAGCAAGTCCAGGTCCCCGGGCGTGACGATGCCGCTCTCGATCAGCGCCGTGACGGCGACCTCATCGGAGAGCCGCACACCGGGCCGGACCATGCCCCGGTCGAGCAGCTTGCGGCGCAGGACCTTCACGTGCTCGCCGACGCGCGCGGCTAGCCGGTCCCGGAAAGCCGGATCGGTGTCGAAGCACGTGAGCTCGTGATGGGCGTCGGTCACCTCGAGGGCCGCCCGGGCGATCTCGGGCGTGCGGGGCAGCGGCGAACCGCGGGCCGGGTCGACCAGCCATGGCCTGCACCACAGCAGGGCGACAAGGAACAGCTTCGTGTTGGGGTCGAGGTAGAACGGCAGCAGCGTCGGTTCGCCTTCCGGCCGTCCCGGCGGGGATACCTGACTGTCCTGCGGCCGGCTGGCCGCCACTACCAGTCGTATCGGCTTGCCCTCTTCCAGCATGGAGCGCGAGCCGACCAGCGCCGCTCCTTCGCGCAGAAACCAGCCCTTGGACGGCTCGCCGCCGGCGTCGAGCCGCGGCAGGCGGACGCGGTACCCATCGCCTTCTGCGTACAGGGCGTGCGTATGGCTGATGTTGGCAACCCAGGCACCGCCGCCCACCGCGCTGATCACGCCAGCACGCCGCGAGAGCCCGAGCCCGGCCGGGATGACGAGGTCGGCGTCGGGACCTCGGCCGAACACCAGCCGGGTCCCGTCCGGGATGGGAGTCACCGTCCCGTCCGGACCGGTGACATGGGCAAAGTCGCGCGTCACGCTGCATCCTGCTGCTGGCGCTGATGTGGTCGCGGGCAGTTTAGGGTGTCAGCGCTCGCCGTGCATCCATGAGTTCGGGGATGGTGCAGGGCGGCCGTCTGGGGTTGACTTCCGGCCAGCCAGGGCGAGGCGTAGCTGTGCCTGGCCTGTGCTGTCGGTGGCCGCACGCCGGTACGGTTCGAGCCAGTAAGCAGGGGACTGGGGGGGACCGATGATCCTGTGCGGCGCGCCTCGTCCTGGCCGAAACGCTGTCATGCGATCTCCTCACGGCCGGTGAGGAGGGCACTAACCCGGCCCGGCTCGATTGCGGCTGCCGCTCGCGACGCGACCAGCGCGGCCGGCACGGGCTCCTGCCCGTTCAGCAGCTCATCCATCACGGCAGTCACTACCCGGGTCACGATGGACAGATGCAGGTCGTCGTCCTCGCTGACACCCACGCGCCGCGGCGCTGGAAGTCCTGCCCGCCCGCCGTCGCCGCGTGGCTGCGGCGGGCGGATGCGATCCTGCACGCCGGGGATGTCTGCGTCGCCTCAGTGCTCGACGAACTGGCCGGGTACGCGCCCGTGCACGCGGTGGTCGGCAACAACGACGCACCTGACGTGGTCGCCTGGGGGGCGCGGCCGACCCTCGAAACGGAGCTGGCCGGGCTGAAGGTCTCGATGATCCACGACGCTGGCGCGGCTGACGGGCGGCTGCGACGGATGCGAACCACGTTCCCGCATGCAGACGTTGTCGTCTACGGTCACTCCCACATCCCGCTCGACGCGCGCAACGGTGGGTTCCGCATCTTCAATCCCGGCTCGCCCACCGACCGGCGCCGCCAGCCCCACGGAACAATCGGCCTGCTGGAGATCGACTCCGGCTCGCTTGTCTCGGCGCGGATAGTTGAGGTCGACTGACGCCGGCCAGCGGGCGGGATCGATCAGCGAACGACGTTGCGCCTGGTCAGCTTGATCCGCCGGCGCTGGCCGGTGCGCGGCTCGGCAAGCGCGATCGCCGCTGCTGGAAGCGTGGGCCTCGGGCGGCGCGGTTCACGGACGCCTGCTGCAGGCGGACGCCAGCGCCAGCGCCTGGAATAGTCTCTCGCCCATCGCGTCGCAGCGCTCAGCGCGATCAAGACACGATTGCGGCTGCCCGGCTCCATGACTTCAATTGTCCACCAACCCGGCGATGCTAGGCGTCGGTCGTGTCGGCCTGCAACGGCGTGAGCCACAAGACGCCGAGCGGCGGGATGCTCAGCTCCGCCGACGCAGGCCGGCCGTGCCAGGGCTCGAACGTCGCCTCGACGACGCCGTAGTTGCCGACCCCGGAGCCGCCGTAGATCTCCGCGTCAGTATTGACGATCTCGGCCCACGGGCCGGCCGACGGAAGGCCGATCCGGTAGCCGTGGTGCGGCATGGCGGCGAAGTTGGCCACGCACGCAACCACGTTGCCGTCGGAGCTCAAACGCAGGAACGACAGCACGTTGCCGGCCGAGTCGCTCGCGTCGATCCACTGGAAGCCCGCAGGCGAGCTGTCTTGCTGCCAGAGCGACGGATGGGCGGCGTAGGCCGCGTTGAGGTCCTTGACGAGCTGCTGCACGCCCGCATGCGTGGGGTACTCCAGCACGTGCCACGGGAGACCGGCTTGCTCCGACCACTCGTCGCCCTGACCGAACTCCGAGCCCATGAACAGCAGTTGCTTGCCCGGGTGGGCCCACTGGAAGGCCAGCAGCGAGCGCAGCCCCGCGAACTGGCGCCATTCGTCCCCCGCGAATTTCCGCAGCAGCGCGGCCTTGCCGTGCACGACCTCGTCGTGGGAGAGCGGAAGGATGTAGTTCTCGCTGTAGGCGTAGATCATCGAGAAGGTGATCTCGTCGTGGTGGTAGGTGCGGTGCACCGGGTCGCGGCTGAGGTAGCTCAGCGTGTCGTGCATCCAGCCCATGTTCCACTTAAAGCCGAAGCCCAGCCCGCCGAGGTGCACCGGTCGCGTCACGCCCGGCCACGCGGTGGATTCCTCAGCTACCATCGCGATGCCCGGCACGCGCTTGTAGCAGGTCGCGTTGACCTCGCGGAGGAACGACACCGCGTCCAGGTTCTCCCGGCCCCCGAGCGCGTTCGGTGACCACTCCCCGGCCTTGCGCGAATAGTCGAGATAGAGCATCGAGGCGACAGCATCGACGCGCAACCCGTCGGCGTGGAACTCCTCAAGCCAGAACAGGGCGTTCGCCACCAGGAAGTTGCGCACCTCAGGACGGCCGTAGTCGAAGATCAGCGTGCCCCAGTCCGGGTGCTGGCCGCGATGCGGGTCGGGATGCTCGTACAGCGGCGTGCCGTCGAACTGGGCCAGCGCCCAGACATCACGCGGGAAATGCGCGGGCACCCAGTCGAGCAGAACGCCGATGCCCGCCTGGTGCAGGCAGTCGACCAGGTACCGGAACTCGTCGGGGGTGCCGAACCGCGCCGTGGGCGCGTAGTAGGACGTGACCTGGTAGCCCCACGAGCCGCCGAACGGGTGCTCGGCGACGGGCAGGAACTCCACGTGGGTGAAGCCCAGCTCCGTGACGTAGCTGGTGAGCTGACTGGCTAGCTCCCGGTAGCCGAGGCCCGGCCGCCACGATCCGAGGTGCACCTCGTAGATGCTCATGGGGCTGGTGAGCAGGTCACGCTGGCCCCGCTGGGTCAGCCACTGCGCATCACCCCAGGTGTGCTGCGACTCGAACACCCGGGACGCCGTGGCCGGCGGGCACTCGGCCCAGCGAGCCAGCGGGTCCGCCTTGCGGTGCCAGTTGCCGTCGGGGCCGCAGACGTCGTACTTGTACGTGGCGCCATTTCCGACACCAGGGATGAGCAGCTCCCAGATGCCCGAGCCACCGAGAGAACGCATCGGGTGCGCCCGGCCGTCCCAGTGGTTGAAGTCACCGATGACCCGGACGCCCTGGGCATTCGGAGCCCACACTGCGAACGAGGTGGCGCCGACGTTCTGGCGCAGCCGGGCGCCGAGGACGGTCCACAGTTGTTCATGCCGGCCCTCGGCGATCAGGTGCAGGTCGACCTCGCCGAGGCTGGGCAGATGCCGGTAGGCGTCGTCGCCGACGGTCTCCTCGGTGCCGGGGTACGTCACCGCGATCCGGTAGTCGGGCACGGTGTCGCCGGGCACGGTCACCGAGAAGACGCCTTGGTATACGTGCCGCATCGGGACGCGGCTGCCACCGGGCAAGACAAGTGTGACGGTCTCCGCGAGGGGCCGCAGCGCCCTGATGGTGACGCCGTCGGGGCCAGGGTGCCCGCCGAGGATCGCGTGCGGGTCGTAGTGGTGCCCGGCCAGCAGCCGGTCGATCTCGGCCAGGCTGACCCGATCAACGTGGTGAGTATCGGCGGTCATGCCGCCGCCACGAAGTCGAGCGGGATGGGCAGCCAGGACGGCCGGTGCCGGTACTCATAGACCACTTCGTAGACCGCCTTCTCCAGTGTGAGTGCGCGCAGCAGGGTGGCGTGTCCTGCCGGGTCGGCACCGCCACCTGCGGCATACCCGGCGCAGAAGGCGTCCTCGCACTGCCGTGCCCAGGCGCTAGCCGCGTCAGCTGCGCTCGGTGTATCCCCGGTTACCAGCTCGTGACGCGCCGCGTAATCGAACGACCGGAGCATGCCGGCCACGTCACGGAGGGCCGGGGCCGGCGCGCGCCGCACCTCGAGCGGCACGCCCGGCTCGCCCTCGAAGTCCAGGGCGACCCAGCCGTGGCTGGCGCGCAGGACCTGGCCCAGGTGGTAATCACCGTGGATTCGCTGAAGCTCGACCGGCGTGGTGAGCTGCGCGACCGCGTCGTAGGCAGCACTGATCCTTGCCTCGTAGCGGCGCAGGTCGCCGACCAGGTCGACGGCATCGGCAAGCTTGCGATGCATGTCGTCGGCCATGGCCGTCAGCTCGGCCGGTGTCATCGCGCGACTGCCGAACGCCCTGGCGAGGTCTTTGTGCAGCTCGGCGGTGGCGATGCCGAGCAGCCTGGCCTCGTCGGCATAGGGCAAGCCGGGCTCGGCGGGCTCGGCCCGGAGCTCGCGCAGGCTCGCCAGCGCGAGCGACCAGCCGTCGCTGGCGCCGGCAAGGAACTGCGACAGCACGCCGAGCAGGACCCGCTCTCCGTCGAGGTCGGCCTCGATCCACCCGTACGGGGCCGCGACGTGCGCGGAGCCGAGCCGGGCCAGCGCGTCCGCGACCTCGAGGTCAGGGTTGTCACCGGGGAACAGCCGTCGCAGCACCTTGAGGATGACCCGGTTATCGAAGACGAGGCTGGTGTTACTCTGCTCGGCCCCGAGAAGCCGCCCGTTGCGGGAGTGCCCGGTCAGCGAAGGGCCGTCGGACTCGCGCACGAATCTGAGCCGGCCGGCCAGCCGCTGGTCGCTGATGCCGCGCAGCAGGACGTCCCCGAGTTCGGGGTCGTGCAGAGCGTCGTAGCAGGCAACCCCGTCGTGGTGGCCAATCAGCGCGCCGTCCAGCCACGGCGGCAGGTCGGGCTCGGGCCGGTAACCGACCGGGACCTGGAAACGGGCCCGGCCGCCCGGCAGCTGGGCCTCCACGATGAGATGCCGCAGCGCCGGGTAGCCGTCTTGCAGGGGCACGTCCGAGATCAGGGTGAGCCCGGCCAGGCGCGTGCCGCGGCCAGGGAACCAGCGCTGGCGGGGCAGCCAGGCGGCCAGCAGGTCCAGCAGGGGACGACCCCCCGATTCCCCCCGGGCAGCGTGGTCAGACACGGTCACCTACTGCCCGGACGTGCACCCGTTCACTCTAAATCGGGCCGGGTTCAGCCCGGGGTTACGGGCTACGTTGGGTGGTTTGTTGCCCCTCTATGGGCCGCGTTGGCCCCTTCACGCCCGTGTGACGTTCAGGGGCCGTACGCGGACGGCGGCTTCAGCATCAGCCAGTAAAAGCCGTAGCCGGGCAGCGTCAGCAGGTAGCTAAGCTCCCCGATGGGGGGGAAGGCGACGCCGCCCGTCGTCTCGACCGGAACCGACCCGGCGAACCGGCGGAGGTCCAGTTCGACTGGCTGCGGATACCGGGACAGGTTGTTGACGCACAGCATCCGGTCCGCCTCGCCCTCGGGGTCCGACGCCCGGTACTCCCGCACGAACGCCAGCACGCTCGGGTTGGACGAGTTGAGCTCGTGGAACTCGCCGAGCGCGAAGACTGGGTGCCGCTTGCGGATGTCGAGCATGTGGCGTGTCCAGCTGAGCAGCGAGCCGGGACTGCGCTCCTGTGCCTCCACGTTGAGGGCCTGGTAGCCGTACAGCGGGTCCATGATCAGCGGGAGATAGAGGCGGGCCGGGTCGCAGCGGGAGAAGCCCGCGTTGCGGTCCGGCGTCCACTGCATGGGCGTTCGGACGCCGTCCCGGTCGCCGAGCCAGATGTTGTCACCCATGCCGATCTCGTCGCCGTAGTAGATCACCGGCGAGCCAGGCAGCGAGAGCAGCAGCGCGGTGTAGAGCTCCAACTGGTCCCGGTCGTTGTCGAGCAGCGGCGCGAGCCGGCGCCGGATCCCGATGTTCGCCTTCATCCGCGGGTCTCGCGCGTACTCGGCGTACATATAGTCACGCTCGTCGTCGGTGACCATCTCCAGCGTCAGCTCGTCGTGGTTGCGCAGGAAGATGCCCCACTGGCAGCCGGACGGGATCTGCGGCGTCTGGGCCAGGATCTCTGAGATCGGGTAGCGCTGTTCCCGCCTGACCGCCATGAAGATGCGCGGCATCAGCGGAAAGTGGAAGGCCATGTGGCACTCGTCGCCGCCGACGCTGGCGTCGCCGAAATACTCGACCACGTCGGCCGGCCATTGGTTCGCCTCCGCGAGCAGCACCCGGTCCGGGTACAGCCGGTCGATCTCGGCCCTGACGCGCTTCAGGTACTCGTGCGTTTCCTTGAGGTTCTCGCAGTTGGTGCCCTCGCGCTCATACAGGTACGGCACGGCGTCAAGCCGGAACCCGTCGATCCCGAGGTCGAGCCAGAATCGCAGCACCTCGAGCATGGCGTCCTGGACATGCGGGCTCTCGTAGTTGAGGTCCGGCTGATGGGAGAAGAACCGGTGCCAGTAGTACTGGCCGCGCACCGGATCGTAGGTCCAGTTCGACTGCTCGGTGTCAACGAAGATGACCCGGGCCTCCTGGTACCGGTCGTCGGTGTCGGACCAGACGTAGAAGTCCCCGTACGGCCCGTCAGGGTCTGACCGGGACGCCTGGAACCACGGGTGCTGGTCGCTGGTGTGGTTCATGACCAGGTCCGCGATCACCCGCATGCCGCGCTCGTGTGCTTGCTCCACGAGCTCGACGAAATCGCCGATGGTGCCGAACTCCGGCAGGATCGCGGTGAAGTCGGAGATGTCGTAGCCGCCGTCCCGCAGTGGCGAGGCGTAGATGGGCAGCAGCCAGATGCAGTCGATGCCGAGCCAGTGCAGGTAGTCGAGGCGCTCGATCAGGCCACGGATGTCACCTGTGCCGTCGCCGTTGGAGTCGCTGAAGCCCCGGATCAGCACCTCATAGAAGACGGCGCGCTGGAACCACTTCGGATCGCGCGGGGTCTCGAACGAGAACGAATCGGGAACTGGCTCCGTCGCAACAGCCTGGAAGTCCCGCAACGGCGCAGTCTCGGCCGCCGCCCTGCTCGCCTCGCCTGCGCGCCCGGACTGGTGATCCACTCCTGCTCCCTCGCCCGGTCAACCGTGTCCGTCCTGGCCGCCCGGAGCTTCCGCCGCACCCGGCCGGCCCGGCCAGCTGACGGCCGAATTCCCGGCGGCCACGTTCCCTTTTCTCTACTGAACAACACCGCCACGCGGCGGCGCCACCGGCATCACGCCGTCACGCTGAGGATGTGCGCGGGAGCGACGGCCGGATCGAGGCGGACGTAATTGCCCTGACCCCAGCGGAAGCTCTGCCCGGTCAGTTCGTCGGTGACCTCGAATCCCTGTGCAGCATCCAGGCCCAGGGACTCGGTGTCGACCCAGACAGTAGCCTCGTGCGGATTGTTTGCGTCCAGGTTAACCACGACGAGAACGATGTCGGATCCAGCGGGAACTGTGCCGGCACCTGGGCGCGCCGCGCCGCGGCTTTCCCCCCGCGTGTGCTTGGAGAAGCAGAGGATGTCGGCCTGGTCGCTGTAGTGAAACTGCAGGTTCCGCAGGTAATGCAGGGCCGGGTGCGCGTGCCTGATGGCGTTGAGCCTGGTCAGCAGCGGGGCGATGGTGAGGCCGAGTCGTGCCGCCCGGTCCCAGTCGCGCGGCCGGTAGGCGTATTTCTCCGAGTCCAGGTATTCCTCACTGCCCGGCACCAGCGGGATGTTCTCTCCCAACTCGAAGCCGGAGTAGACGCCCCAGGAGGGCGACATCGTGGCGGCCAGCACGGCCCGGACTGCGAACGCGGGCAACCCGGCGTGCTGCAGATAGCCGTTCAGGATGTCCGGCGTGTTGACGAAGAAATTGGGCCGCATGTAAGCCGCTGCGGGGCCCGCCAGCTCGGTGCCGTATTCGATCAGCTCCGCGGTGGTATTCCGCCAGGTGAAGTACGTGTACGACTGCTGGAAGCCGATCGCCGCGAGCGCGGCCATCATGGCCGGCCGGGTGAAGGCCTCGGCCAGGAAGATGACATCAGGATCGGTTCGCGCCACGTCGGCGAGCAGCTGCTGCCAGAAAGGCAACGGCTTGGTGTGCGGGTTGTCCACCCGGAAGATCCGCACACCGTGGTCCATCCACTGCTGCACGACCGCCCGCACCGCGGCGTAGATGCCCTCGGGGTCGTTGTCAAAGTTGAACGGGTAGATGTCCTGGTACTTCTTCGGCGGGTTCTCTGAATAGGCGATGCTGCCGTCCGCCCTGGTCGTGAACCACTCGGGGTGCTTTTCGACCCACGGGTGGTCAGGCGAGGCGTTCAGCGCCAGGTCGAGCGCGACCTCGAGCCCGAGCCGGCGGGCCCGCGCCACGAACGCGTCGAAGTCCTCGAATGTGCCGAGGTCGGGATGGATGGAGTCATGACCGCCGTCCGGCGAGCCGATCGCCCACGGCGAGCCCGGGTCGCCGGGACCTGCCGTCAGCGTGTTGTTCCTGCCCTTGCGCGCAGTCGTGCCGATCGGGTGCACCGGCGGCAGGTACACCACGTCGAAGCCCATGTCGGCGATGGCGTCGAGCCGCCGCGCCGCCGAGCGCAGGGTGCCGGACTTCGGCATGGTGCGGTGCGTCGGGTCGAGCACCGCGCCCTCCGAGCGCGGGAAGAACTCATACCAGGCACCGAACAAGGCGCGCTCCCGCTGCACGATCACCGGATAACTTTCCGTTCGCGTCAGCAGATCTCGGAGGGGGAACGCGGCGAGCGCGGCGCTGGTCTCGGCTCCCGTGGCCGCGGCGAGACGGGTGAGCGGCGGTATGTCGGCATCGGCCATGCGCCGGGCCGCGGTCGTCAGGGCGGTCCTCGCGACCCGGGCGGTGCGGGCATCGGCGGGCGGCATGGTCTTGGGGATCTTGATCTGGGCGGCCGCGCGCTGCAGCAGCAGTGCGCCTTCCGCGAGCATCAGCTCAGTGTCCTGGCCGAGCGGGATCTTGATCTCCGCGTCGTGCCGCCATCCGGCGTAGGGGTCGCCCCAGGCCTCCACGACGAAGTGCCACAGCCCCAGGCTGGTGGCGGCCACCTCGGCAGCGTACCGGTCGCTGCCGTCGGCCAGCTCGCGCATGCGGACCGGGGACTGCTCCTCGCCGGCCGGGTCGATGAGCACGACGCCCGCGCCAAGCATCGCGTGCCCCTCGCGGAAAACAGTGGCGGTGACCTGGAAAACCTCATGGGGGACGGCCTTGACCGGGGCGGTCGGGCCGAGCTCATTGGGCACCCGGACGACGGGCTGCACATCGAGAATCGGGATTCTGCCGATCACGTGGGGAAAATTACCCCATCAGCCAGCCATCGATACGCGGCCGGGGTACCTGCACCGGGCCTGCGGGTGTCCGGGCATCTCCGCGGGTGGGTTAGGGTCCCTGCGTGAAAGCTATCCGCCGGTTTACGATCCACCCCGCCCTGCCGGAGCCACTCGCCCCGCTGCAGGCGCTGATGCTGAATTTGCGCTGGTCCTGGCATTCGGGGACGCGGGAGCTATTCGGTTTCATCGATCCTCCGAACCGGCAGCTGGCTGAGCAGGACCCGGTTGCCCTGCTGGCCACGGTCCCGCCTGGGCGGCTTGCCGAGCTTGCCGCCGACGGCGACTTTCTGGCCCGGCTCGGCGCGGCGAACGACGACCTCCGCCAGTACCTGACCGAGCCGCGCTGGTATCAGCGGGAACCAGGCAACTCGGCCGGGGCGATCGCCTACTTCTCGCCGGAGTACGGGATCACCGCCGCGCTGCCGCAGTACTCGGGCGGGCTCGGCATCCTGGCTGGCGACCATCTCAAGGCGGCCAGTGACCTTGGCGTGCCGCTCATCGGTGTCGGCCTGCTCTACCGGCACGGCTATTTCACCCAGTCGCTGACGCGCGAAGGCTGGCAGACGGAGCGGTATCCGGCGTTCGACCCGAACGGCCTGCCGCTGACCCTGCTGCGCGATGAGGCGGACAACGCGGTGCGGGTCTCGGTCGGGCTGGAAGGCGGCCAGGCGAGGCTGGACGCCCAGGTGTGGGTGGCCCAGGTTGGCCGCGTGCCGCTGCTGCTGCTGGACTCCTATGTGGAGGAGAACGGGCCCGACCTGCGCGAGGTGACCGACCGGCTGTACGGCGGCGGCAGCGATCATCGATTGCATCAGGAGCTGCTGCTCGGCATCGGCGGCGTCCGGGCGGTGCGGGCGTACTGCGCGATTACCGGCCACGCCGAGCCCGAGGTGTTCCACACCAACGAAGGGCACGCGGGCTTCCTCGGACTCGAGCGGATCCGCGAGTACCTGGGGCGCGGGCTGGGCTTCGACGAGGCGCTCGAGCTGTGCCGGGCGGGCACCGTCTTCACGACGCACACGCCGGTGCCGGCCGGGATCGACCGGTTCCCGCGAGACCTGGTGGCCCGCCAGTTCGCCGGGGCCGAAGAGCCCGGGCTGCCAGTCGAAGACATCCTCGCGCTCGGCGCGGAGACGTACGCCGGGGGCGATCCCAGCGTGTTCAACATGGCCGTCATGGGCATGCGGCTTGCGCAGCGGGTCAACGGCGTGAGCCGGCTGCACGGCTCGGTCTCGCGGGCCATGTTCACCGGACTTTGGCCGGGGTTCGACCTGGACGAGGTGCCCATCACCTCGGTGACAAACGGCGTGCACGCTCCCACCTGGGTGGCCCCTGAGGTCTTTGCGCTCGCGTCGGAGTCGGCCGGCGGCGACCCGGCCGACGACCCGTCGTTCTGGGACCGGGTGGCCGCAGACCCCGCGCGCATCTGGGAGCTGCGGCGGGTGCTGCGCTCGCGGCTGGTGACCGAGGCCCGGCGGCGGCTACGCGCGTCCTGGCGCCAGCGCGGCGCGTCCGACGCGGAGCTTATCTGGATCGACAGCGTCCTCGACGACGACGTGCTGACGATCGGGTTCGCCCGACGGGTGCCGTCGTACAAGCGGCTCACCATGATGCTGCACGACCCGGCGCGGCTGACCGCGCTGCTGCTGGACACTGAGCGGCCGGTCCAGATCGTCGTGGCGGGCAAGGCCCACCCGGCCGACGACGGTGGCAAGCACCTGATCCAGCAGCTGGTCCGGTTTGCCGATCAGGCTGACGTGCGGCACCGGATCGTGTTCCTGCCCGACTACGACATGGCCCTGGCGCGCTCTCTGGTGCAGGGCTGCGACGTCTGGCTGAACAACCCGCTGCGACCGCTCGAGGCGTGCGGCACCTCCGGCATGAAGGCGGCCCTCAACGGCGCGCTCAACCTGTCGATCCTCGACGGCTGGTGGGACGAGTGGTTCGACGGCGAGAACGGCTGGGCCATTCCCTCGGCTGATGGGGTGCCCGACGCTGCCCGGCGAGACGAGCTGGAGGCCGCAGCGCTCTACGACCTGATCGGTAAGTCGGTCGCGCCCTTGTTCTACGACACCAGCGGGCCTGGCGGGCTGCCGGTGCGGTGGCTCGACATGGTGGTGCACTCGCTGCGGGGACTCGGCCCGCGAGCGCTGGCCTCCCGGATGGTCCGCGAGTACGTCACGACGCTGTATGACCCCGCCGCAGACGCGTCGAGGGCACTCGCTGCGGCTGGATCAGTGGGCCACAGCGACTTCAGCGGAGCTCGCGAGCTCGCCGCCTGGAAGGACCGGGTGGCCCGCGGGTGGGCCGGGGTGCGGATCGAGCACGTCCAGGCGTCCGACCACGGTGAGCTGAGCCCTGGCGGTCAGCTGGCCGTGCGGGCCAGCGTGGCACTGGGCGAACTGGCGCCCGACGATGTCCGCGTCGAGGTGGTCTACGGCCCTGCCGGGGACGCGGACGAGATCCTCGACCCCGACTGCGTGGCGCTCAAGCTCGATGGCGGTCCTGGGCCCGACGGCGTGGCCCGATACGTCGGATCGGCGCAGCTCGGCCAGCCTGGGCCGTTCGGCTACACGATCCGGGTACTGCCGGATCACCGGCTGCTGTCCGGGCCTGCTGAGCTCGGCCTTGTTACCTTCCCCGATGCACCGGCCGGAATGGTCAACGGCGACCTGCGCTGAGCAGGCCGCGAGGTTTGCGGCCGTTTCCGGGTATAACGCGGCCGACTGCTTTGTGGCGGCAAGCCGTCACCGTCGTGCTGTGGCCGCCGTTTCACGGGGACATGACAGGTCAGTCGCGGATTTTCCGCACGGGCGTGTGAGAACGCCAGCAAACTCAAAGGCAATGTGACATCCTGTGATAGGGCGACGTCGATCTGTGACCGTCACGGATCGTTACGTTCTGCTAACAGGCCATTACCACCCAGTGCGAGAGGACTCCTTCGTGCGAACTCAGATCAAGCCGGACAACCGCCTGCTCACTCCTGCCGAGGTCGCGGCGATGCTGCGGGTGGACCCGAAGACGGTCACCCGGTGGGCGCGCGGCGGGAAACTGTCGTCGATCCGCACCCCCGGCGGACACCGCAGGTACAGCGAGCGTGAGGTGCGTAGCTTCCTCAACAGCTGGCAGGGTGTGTCGCTGCCGCGCTCATCAGCCGACTGACTCGGGAGTACCAGGGGGGATGTACCCCGGCCAGAACCGCGGGCCGCGTTGCAGCATCGCGAGGGTCTGGACCGGTCAGAGCGCTAGTCAGTTCGCCGGCCCGGGCGAGGGCAGGCGAACTGACTGCGTTACCGGCCGGTTGCGCGCCCGCCCGCTCTCGTAAGATCAGCCTGCGCAGGTTGGGGGTCGTTCCCCCAGGGTCGCGGCCGCGAGGGCAGGTGGGCTATGGGTGAGCTAGTCGTCATCGACATCGACCAGGCAGTTGCGACGCTGCGACTGAACCGGCCGCCAATGAACGCGCTCAACGGTGCAATCCAGGCCGAACTCGCCGACGCGGCCGCCCAGGTCGACACCGATCCGCAGGTTCGCGCGGTCGTGCTGTATGGCGGCGAGAAACTGTTCGCGGCCGGCGCCGACATCAAGGAAATGGCCGACGTCAGCTACGCGCGAATGGCTGCCGACTCGCGGCGCCTCCAGGCCTCGTTCAATGCGGTCGCGGCGATCAGCAAGCCAGTCGTGGCAGCCATTACCGGGTACGCCCTGGGCGGCGGGCTGGAGCTAGCGCTCTGCGCGGACTTCCGGGTTCTCGGCGAGGGTGCTCAGGTCGGCCAGCCAGAGATCCTCCTGGGGCTGATTCCCGGCGCCGGCGGGACGCAGCGCCTGCCGCGGCTGATCGGCCCGGCTCGGGCCAAGGACCTGATCTTCTCTGGTCGCTTCATCCGCGCAGCCGAGGCCCTGGCCATCGGGCTCGCCGATCAGGTAGTGCCGGATGGTGAGGTCTACCAGGCGGCCTTCGGACTGGCAGCCCGGTACGCTGCCGGGCCCCCGGTCGCGCTGGCCGCCGCCAAGCATGCCATCGACGCCGGCCTCGGGACCGACCTGCAGACGGGTCTGGAGATCGAGCGGCTCGGCTTCGCCGGCCTGTTCGCGACCGAGGATGCGCACGGTGGGATGCGCAGCTTCGTGGAGAATGGTCCGGGGAAGGCCAGCTTCAGCGGCAACTAACCGGTGCCGAGGTGCCGGCGGAGGCGGACGAGGTGGACAGTGGCGACCTGGATGCGGCCGTGACGATGGAGCCAGCCGGCAGCCCGTCGCTGGACATGGTGACGGCGGCGCTGCGCGCCGACAGCAGCGATATCGCGATCTATGCCAGCGTGCTGACCGAGTCGCTGGGTGAGTCGCTGCCGCCGGACACGGTCCTGGTGGACAGGGATCGGTCCGTGTCGGACCGGATGAAGGGCAGGCCGGGCAGGGTGAGCAAGATCACTGTCCGGCTCGGCGATCAGGTGCTGACGCTGGGGCTGACCGGAGGAGCGCCGGTCGCGGAAGTCTGCCGGGAGGTGCGGGGCGTCGTGCTGTCTCGCCAGCCTGTTTCGGTGGGGCAATGGGCCGCCGAGCTGGCGAAAGCGCTGGTCAGCTACGCCGAGCAGAATGCGGCCACGGCCGAGGCGCTGCGCCGGCTGGTCGCGGGCGGCGAGGGGCCCTGACACAGGGACTCACCAGCCGGAGGATCGCGCCGTACGCTATTAGGCATGAGTGCCCGCTCGGGGGAATTGCTGGGCCCTTACCGGCTGCGTGAGCTGCTGGGCGAGGGCGGCATGGGCATGGTCTACCTCGCGAGTGGTCCCGATGACCGGCCGGTCGCCGTCAAGGTGCTGCGCCAGGGAGCGCCGGGCGAGGAAACCGCCCGGCGGCGCCTCGCCCGCGAGGTGGACACCATGCGACGGGTGCACAGCCCGTTCGTCGCAGAGGTGCTCGACGCTGATGTCGACGGCGATCCGCCCTATATCGTCACCCAGTACGTGGCGGGCCGCACGCTCGAGGACGTGGTAGCAGCCGACGGGCCGCTGGCCGGGCCGTCACTGGCGTCGCTGGCGTGCGGTCTGTCGGCCGCGCTGGCGGCCATCCATACGGCCGGGGTCGTGCACAGGGACCTGAAGCCAGCCAACGTGATGCTCGTCGACGGCGAGCCCGTCGTGATCGACTTCGGCATCGCGCAGACGCCGGATTCGACCCGGCTCACGATGACGGGCATGTTCATGGGAACCCCGGGCTATCTAGCGCCCGAGGTCATCGAGGGCGGCGACAGCACGGCGGCCGCTGATGTGCACTCACTCGCAGCCACTCTGGCCTACGCGGCTATCGGGCGGCCCCCCTACGGCACAGGTCAATTCCAGGCGATCTTCTACCGGATCGTGCACGGCCAGCCCGATCTCGGGACCCTGCCGGAGCCCTTGCGGCCTATCGTGCTCGCCGGGCTGGCCAGAGATCCGGCTCGCCGGCCCACAGCGGCTGACCTGGCTGCGCGAATTGCAGCGCTCAGCCCGGAGACCCTTGTGCCGGCGCCGGCCGGGCCCGTGCTGGCCGGATCCGCGCTCGCGGGGGCCCCGTCGGCCTACCAGCCGCCCTGGCAGCTGGCGCAGACTTCATTCGATCTCCCGCCCGCCGCCGACGCCGCCGACCTGACGCTTCCCCCGGCTTCGCGGGTGAAAGCACCGGTCGCGCCTGCCGGGCTCCCGCCATTCGCGGGCACCCGGCCGCTGGCAGTGCCGGGCCAGGACGGCTTTGGTGACCTGCTCCCGCCGGTGCGCTACCAGCCGGGCGCCGCACCAGGACGGCGCGCCGGTCCGCCGGCGAGCTCGGACGGCCGGATGGCGGGCGCGCAGCCCGCTCGGAGTAGGCCGCTGCTCGTGCTCGCGACGATGCTGGGCCTCATCGCTGTGGCGGTGCTGCTTCCGGTCGCCGGTGTTGCGGCCGTGCTAGGCGGGCTGGTCTTGCTCCGCGCGGCCGATCTGACGGCCGGCCGGGTGAGCCGGCGCCGGGCCGGTCAGGGCCGGCCGAGTACCGGGTGGGGAGACTTCGTATCTGCCGCGGCGTTCTATCCGTGGGCAATCGTCCGCTCGGCGCTGCGATTCGTCGTGCTGAGCCCCATGGCGCTGCTGTGCGGTGCCGTTGCGGCAGTGCTCGCGGTGCTGGCCACCGGCTCCGCGCAACTGCCACGGGATATGAGCTACGCAGCCGGCGCCCTGGTGGCCTGCTATTGCCTCGGACCCGGCTCGGCGGCCTGCCGTCGTCCGCTGAGCACGTTCTACGGCCGCATTACCCGTTCGGCGCCAGCCGCCATGATCGGCGGTATCGGCGTGGCCGCCATCGCGGTCGCGCTCGTCGGCGCCGCTCTCACGGCGGCACCCGGCTACTGGCCAGACGTGCATCTGGGCCATCAGCTGCACAGCGCCGCGACGACTCACCCGGCGTTCGTGAACGTGGCGGACGTCGGTCGGCGCCTCTGGCACTGGCTCGGTACCCAGTTCCCCTAAGGGCTGACCTCAGCGCGCCTAGCCGGCCAGCGGCACGCCAGCTGTCGCGGTGTCACGCGCCACGGCAGGCAGGCCGGCGGGCCATCTGCCCGTTCGGGTCGCGACGGGCAGCGGCCGGACCAGCCCGCGCGCAACCACCTCATTGGCGAGCCTGACCCGCCGGTTGGGGCCCTCGGCGATCCGCAGCTTCTGGTAGAGCCGGAGCAGGTGCTGCTTCACCGCTGCCTCGGTCACGACCAGCTCCGCGGCGATATCGCGTGCGGTCGCGGGAGCGACGAACGCCTCCTCGGTGATCGCGGGCTTGCAGAGCGCGGCGACGACGTCGAGTTCACGGCGAGTCAGCTCAGGAATCACCGAGCGGCGCGCGTCTGACTCCGGCAGCATTTCCTCGGCCGGCAGCCCGCCCACCCGGCACCGCTGGAGGCCGAAGGAGATCACGTCCCCGTTGTCCAGCAGCCGCTGCGCCACCACCCTGCCGTTGACTCGGGTGCCGTGCCGCGATAATCCGAGGTCGCTCACGTAGGCGTACGGTCCGCGGCGCATGATCTCAGCGTGCAGCTTGGAGACGCTCGGGTCGTCGAGACGGACGTCGACGCGCTGCCCGCGCCCGACCGTCGTGACATCGGGGCACAGCCACGCGACAGCGCCGGTGCTCTCGATCTGCAAGTAGGGGGTATTCATGTCGCTCCTGGCTTGATGACCGGTCAGCTAGGCGAGTATTACCTCTTGGTTACCCAGCCAGGCCGCCGTCATTCGCAGACCCGGTGCTCATTCCGACGGAGCCGATGCTCCTGCAGCGAGAACCGCGTCGCTAGACTGCCGAGCGGGTTCGTTTCCCGCTAGGAGGGACGATGGCGCGCGTGCCGGCCAGGGGTCTGGCCGATGTCGTTGCCGCGTCCACCGCGCTGAGCGACATCGACGGGCAGGCGGGCAGGCTCTCGTATCGCGGTTACGACATCAATGACCTCGCGGGGGTCGCGAGCTTCGAGGAAATCGCATTCCTGCTGCAGCGCGGCATGCCGCCTGCCGCGCCCGAACTAGCTGGCTTCCGTGCCGAACTGGCCGCAGGCCGACAGATGGGGACACTGGCTGCCGGCACCCTCGACGGCGTGGCCAGACGCCAGCGCCCGATGGAGGCGTTGCGCAGCCTGGTCTCGCTCGGCAGCGCCGATGACCCGGATGCCGGGTCGAACGAGGCCGCGGCCAATCTGCGGAAAGCGGCCAGGCTCACCGCGCAGCAGCCCGTGCTCATCGCCGCGTATCACGCCGCGCGCGAGGGCCGGAGTCTGCCGGATGCCGATCCGGGCCTCGGCATCGCCGCCAACTTTCTCCTGCAGCTGTCCGGCGAGCCATCGTCGGCGCGCGCGGCTGAGATCCTCGACACATGCCTGGTGCTGCACGCGGACCACACCATGAACGCGTCGACGTTCGCTGCCCGGGTGTGCGCGGCGACGCTCGCCGACATGCACTCGGCGGTCGTCGCGGCGCTCGGCACGCTGTCAGGGCCGTTGCATGGCGGCGCCAACGAGCAGGTCATGCTTGGTCTGCAGGCAATCAGGCAGGTCGGCGGCGACCCGCGGGATGCGGTGACCCGGTGGGTGACCGACCGGCTCGCGCAGGGCGAGAAGATCATGGGATTCGGGCACCGGGTGTACAAGACCGAGGACCCTCGGGCCACCCACCTGCGCCGGATGTCCGGAGAGCTCGCCGCCGCATCAGGCGACGACACGTACTACCAGATGTCGCGCCGGATGGAGGAGGTCGTGCTGGCTGAGAAGGGCCTGTTCCCGAACGTCGACTTCTTCGCCGCCACCGTCTACCACTACCTCGGGATTCCGACTGACCTGTTCACTCCCGTGTTCTCGGCCAGCCGGATGGCCGGATGGACGGCGCACGTCATTGAGCAGCACGCTGACAACCGGCTGATCCGCCCGGACAGCGAGTACATCGGGGAGCGCGGCCTGCGCTGGGTGCCCCTCGATGCCCGGTGAAACACTCGGCGAGGGCGATGGCCAAGCACGACCGGAGCACTCAGCAGCGCCAGGGATCCGCCGGGGACTCGTCGCAGCGGCCCGCGTGGCTGACCGCGCAGCTGCCGTACGCGATCGTGCTTGCGGGGATGGTGGCGGGCCTTGCCACCATCCGCAGCGGTGACCTAGCCGTCCGGGGCGGTACGTTGGTTATGGCCGGTGCACTGCTGGTGGGTGCGCTGGCCAGGCTGGTGCTGCCCGAGGGCAAGGCCGGGATGCTCTCCTCGCGGCGGCGCCTCGTTGACGCCGCAGTACTTGCCACGCTCGGCGTAGGGCTGCTGATAGCCGGCTTGATCGCAAAGGTGCCTGGCTCATGAGAGCCCGCAGGCCGGGGTGATGAAGGGAAGCGCGAACCGCATGTCGAAGATCAAGGTAGTGAACTCCGTCGTCGAGCTCGACGGCGACGAGATGACGAGGATCATCTGGCAGTTCATCAAGGACCAGCTCATCCTCCCCTATCTCGACATCAATCTCGAGTATTACGACCTGTCGATCCAGAACAGGGATGCGACAGACGACCAGGTGACAATCGACTCGGCTGAGGCGATCAGGCGGCACGGCGTCGGCGTCAAGTGTGCAACCATCACCCCGGACGAAGACCGGGTCACCGAGTTCGGCCTGAAGAAGATGTGGAAATCGCCGAACGGCACGATCCGGAACATCCTCGGCGGTGTCATCTTCCGCGAGCCCATTGTCATCTCGAGCATTCCGCGGTTCGTGCCGGGCTGGACGCAGCCCATCGTGATCGGGCGGCACGCACATGGCGACCAGTACCGGGCGACCGATTTCGTGGTGCCCGAGCCCGGCACCGTGCACATTTCCTTCACCCCGGCGGCCGGCGGTGAGCGCCGGGAATACCAGGTGGCCACGTTCCCCGGCAGCGGTGTCGCGATGGCCATGTACAACTTCGACGATTCGATCCGCGACTTCGCGCGGGCCAGCATGCGGTACGCGCTGTCTCGCGGTTACCCGCTGTACCTGTCGACCAAGAACACGATCCTCAAGGCCTACGACGGCCGGTTCAAGGACATCTTCGCCGAGGTCTTCGAGAGCGAATTCAAGGCAGAGTTCGAGACAGCCGGGATCTTCTACCAGCACCGGCTCATCGATGACATGGTCGCCCAGGTCATTAAGGGCAACGGCGGCGTCGTCTGGGCGTGCAAGAACTATGACGGCGACGTGGAGTCCGACATCGTCGCGCAGGGCTACGGCTCCCTAGGCCTGATGACGAGCGTCCTCATGACCCCGGACGGGCGGACCATCGAGGCCGAGGCGGCGCACGGCACGGTGACCCGGCACTACCGCCAGCATCAGCAGGGCAAGCCGACGTCGACCAACCCCATCGCGTCGATCTTTGCCTGGACGCGCGGGCTTGCGCACCGCGGCAAGCTGGACGGCACGCCCGAAGTCACCGCGTTCGCTGACCTGCTGGAGCGGGTGTGCATCGAGACCGTGGAGAGCGGCAAGATGACCAAGGACCTGGCGCTGCTGGTGGGCGGCGCGACAGCGTACCTGACTACTGAGGAATTCCTGGCGGCGCTGGACACCCGCCTGCGCGCTGCCATGGCAGCGTCCTGAACCTCAGCTCCTGCCTCAACCACAGTCCCTGAAGGAGATAACGCACATGGCCCGCACAGGCAAGGTAACTGTCGTCGGCGCCGGCTTCTACGGGTCGACGACGGCGCAGCGACTGGCCGAGTACGACATCTTCGACGAGGTTGTGCTGACGGACATCGTTGAGGGCAAGCCGGAGGGCCTTGCCCTCGACATGAACCAGTCCCGCCCGGTCGAGGGGTTCGAAACAAAGGTGAC
The DNA here is from genome assembly GCA_035631375.1 of Streptosporangiaceae bacterium. Classification (GTDB taxonomy): domain Bacteria; phylum Actinomycetota; class Actinomycetes; order Streptosporangiales; family Streptosporangiaceae; genus JAJYUU01. Next base: position 3,736 of record DASQIW010000091.1, on the reverse strand, counting down.
CGGTCAGACGACCGGGGCAGCGGGCGAGGGCTACGAGGTGATCGCCGGGTCGAGCATCGTGGTGATCACTGCGGGCTTGCCACGCAAGCCCGGCATGAGCCGGATGGATCTGATCGGCGTCAACGCCAAGATCGTCAGGAGCGTGACCGAGCAGGTTGTCAAGCACGCGCCTGAGGCGGTACTCATCGTGGTATCCAACCCGCTGGACGAGATGACAGCGCTCGCGGCGAAGGTGTCGGACTTCCCGGCCAGCCGGGTCATTGGTCAGGCAGGCATGCTGGACACCGCGAGGTTCACGAACTTCGTCGCCGAGCGCCTCGGCGTGCCGGTGAGCTCGGTCAGCACGCTGACGCTGGGCTCGCACGGAGACACCATGGTGCCGGTGCCGTCGGCCTGCTCGGTCGACGGCAAGCCGCTCGCTGAATTGCTGCCAGCCGCGGACATCGATCAACTGGTCGAGCGGACCCGCAATGGCGGCGGCGAGATCGTCGCGCTGCTGAAGACCGGCTCGGCTTACTACGCCCCGTCTGCGGCCGCGGCGCGGATGGCCAGGGCGGTGGCCGAGGACTCGGGTGCGGCCATGCCGGTCTGCACCTGGGTGGACGGCGAGTACGGCATTTCAGGCGTCTATCTGGGCGTCGAGGCGGAAATCGGCGCCAGGGGCGTGAACCGGGTGGTCGAGCGCGACCTGACCAGCACGGAGCTGGCGGCCCTCCGGGCTGCCGCCGAGGCAGTGCGGACGAAGCAGGCGGACGTCGCGAGCCTGTGAGCGCTAGCGGCGGTCGCGAGCCTGTGAGCGCTAGCTGCTGAGCCGCTGCAGCGCGAGGCCGGCGTACAGCGCCGCGCCATCGGGCAGCACCGCGTCGTCGAATATCGCCTCGCTGGAGTGGTTGAACGGCGCGGTCATCGGATCTGCGTCCGGCGGCGTGGCGCCCAGCATGAGGAAGGCGCCCGGTACCTGGTCGAGCACGTAGGAGAAGTCCTCCGAGCCGGGAATCGCGTTCGGCAGGGGGATGAACCGGCCCGGCCCGAGCACTTCTTCGATCGCCTGCTCGGCCCTTGCCAGTTCGGCGCCGTCGTTCACAGTCACCGGGTAGCCGTCCACGTACTGGGCGGTGGCGGTGAGGCCGTGCGCGGTCGCGATGTCGCGGGCCAGTCGTGGCGCGGCCTGCTGGATCGCCGCCCTGGCTGCGGGGGAGAACGACCGCACGGTCGCGCGGAACTGGGCTTCATCCGGGATCACGTTGTCGGCCGTGCCGGCGTGGAACGTGCCCACCGTCACGACCACCGGGTCGAACACGTCGAACCGCCTCGTCACCATGGACTGCAGGGCGAGCACGATCTCGCACGCGGCCGGCACCGGGTCGGCCGCGTGGTGGGGCTGGGAGCCGTGGCCTCCGCGCCCGTGCACGGTTACCTCCAGGGTGTCTGCCGCCGCCATGAGGGTCCCTGCGCGGCTGGCAATGAGGCCGAGCGGCAGCAGCGCCGACGCGACGTGCAGCCCGTAGGCAGCAACCGGGCGCGATCCGGCCGCGTCGAGCACGCCCTCGGAGATCATGATCCTGGCCCCGCCGCTGGCTTCCTCGCCGGGCTGGAACATGAACACGACAGTGCCGGCCAGCTCGTCCCGGCGGGCCGACAGCAGCCGGGCGGCACCGGCCAGCATCGCGGTGTGCAGGTCGTGGCCGCAGGCGTGCATGGCACCGGGGACGCTCGAGGCGTACGGGACGCCCGACCGCTCGGCGAGCGGCAGGGCGTCCATGTCCGCGCGCAACAGCACCGCCGGTCCCGGCCGGCCGCCACGCAGCACGGCCGTCACGGAGGTCAGCTCGCGGCCGACACTGACGTCCACCGGCAGCCCGTCCAGCGCCTTGAGCACCTTGCTCTGGGTCGCGGGCAGGTCGAGCCCGAGCTCCGGCTCGGCATGGATGGAGCGGCGCAGGTCGGTCAGCTCCACGGCGATCGCCGCTGCCTCGTCCCGAAGTCCGGGCTGGCTCATGTGCCCTCCGCGACGATCGCCAAATCCGGCTATAAGGTCTTATCCAGGCCCGGCGCCCTGCCAGGCGCGGCGAGTACTGCTCGCCCGTGCGGGCAGACTGCATAGACTATTCCAAATACCGCGCGGCTGAGCTCCTGCAAGGTCCCGGCCGATTGATTTCGTTGGCCAGTTCCCTGCGGGGGTCCGGGGGTAATCCCCGGGCGAGTACCGCGCTCTGCTGCCGGCTGGGGGCGGCAGCGCCGCGCGAGCCAAGGTGACGAGGGTCGGGATCCGGACGTGAATGGCGTCGGCTGGGATATTCTCCTCGTCCTTGCCGTGATCTTGATCGGCGGGTTCTTCGCTGCCGCCGAGATGGCACTGGTGTCACTGCGCGAGGGTCAGGTCCGGGCGCTGACCAGGCGAGGCCGGCGTGGTCAGCGGACCGCCAGGCTCGCCCAGGATCCGAACAGGTTCCTATCGTCGGTTCAGATCGGGGTCACCGTCGCGACGCTGCTGTCCGGCGCTTTCGGTGCGGCACTGCTGTCGAACCGGCTCGGGAACGAGCTGAGCAAGGTCATGCCGCGCGCCGTCGCCGACCCGCTGGCCGTCCTCGCCGTGACACTGATCATCGCGTTCTTCACCCTCGTCTTCGGCGAGCTGGCGCCCAAGCGCATCGCGCTGCAGCGGGCCGAGCGAGTCTCGATGATTGCCGGCCCGGTGGTCGACCGGTTGGCGACGCTGGCAAGGCCGCTGGTCTGGATCCTGTCGCGATCGACGAATCTGGTCGTCAGGCTCATCGGCGGCGACCCGGCTGCGGCCCGCGGCGTCATGACGGAGGAAGAGCTGCGCGATCTGGTCGCCGGGCACCAGGCGCTCAGCCCGGACGAGAGGCACATCGTCAGCGAGGTCTTTGACGCGGGCAAACGCCAGATCCGCGAGGTTCTCGTGCCGCGGACAGAGGTGGAGTTCCTGCCCGCGGCCTTGCCGCTGAAGCGAGCGGCCGACATCGCCGAGCACGCCCGCTACTCCAGGTTCCCCGTGTACCAGGAGTCCTACGACGACGTCATCGGCTTCGTGCACGCTCGCGACCTGCTAGACAGCCGTGTCGATGCAGCGCAGCGCCGCGTGGGCGAGGTCTGCCGGCCCGTCAAGTTCCTGCCTATCAGCAAGACCGTCCTGTCGGCATTGTCGGAGATGCGCAGGGACCGGGCGCATCTGGCAATCGTCGTCGACGAATACGGGGGCACGGCAGGCATCGTGACCCTGGAGGACCTGGTCGAGGAGCTGATCGGTGACATTCAGGACGAATACGATTCCGACGCCGCCGCGGCCCGGCAGTTGCGGGGCGGCGAACTCGAGGTCGACGGTCTGCTGAACCTCGACGAGTTCGCCGAGCAGACCGGGCTGGTGCTGCCCGAGGGGCCTTACGAGACAGTGGCGGGCTACTTGCTCGCCGCTCTCGGCCACCTCCCGGAGGGCGGTGAGTGGGCAGAGGTCGCCGGCCGGAAGCTGACGGTGACCCAGCTGGACGGCCGCCGGATCTCCCGTGTGCTGGTCAGCCCCGCCGCGCCCGCCGAGCCGTCGGGTCCGCCGGTCTAGCCTGGCCCGCCACTAGACTTCTGACATGACGGTGCCGGATCACGCTGGCAGTCACGCCAGCCTGGAGTCTGGGCCGGTGCTGGTGGTGGATTTCGGCGCCCAGTACGCGCAGCTCATTGCTCGCCGGGTGCGGGAGTGCCGGGTCTACTCCCAGATCGT